>NZ_JBIUBX010000029.1:0-124867 GCF_044548445.1 Streptomyces sp. NPDC052016 | reverse complement strand
CGCCGGCGGCGCGGGCCGACCGCTCCGGCAGGCCGCCCGTATCGCCCTGCCGCCGGTCGATGCCGGAGGCGGTGCAGGGCCGCCGGTGCAGGGCCGGGTGGCGGCCGCCGGCCGACGCGCGCAGCGGCCGCCCGGCGGCGCGGGCCGACCGCTCCGGCAGGCCGCCCGTATCGCCCTGCCGCCGGTCGATGCCGGAGGCGGTGCAGGGCCGCCGGTGCAGGGCCGGGCGGCGGCCGCCGGCCGACGCGCGCAGCGCTCACCGGCACGGGGCCGCGCTCAGCCGGACGGTGCCTGGGACTCCGCGCCGGCCCGCGTCGCGTCCGCACCCCAGCTCGCCAGCAACCGCAGTGCCTCCGCCGAGGGCGACCCCGGGGCCGCGTGGTACGCCACCAGCGACTGCTCGCTGTCGTCCGCCAGCCGGAAACTCTCGAAGTTCAGAGACAGTTCCCCGACCAGCGGATGCTTCAGCAGCTTCACCCCGTGGCTCTTCTCCTTCACGTCGTGGGTCGCCCACAGCCGCCTGAAGTCCTCGCTCTTCACCGACAGCTCACCCACCAGCGCCGACAGCCGCGGGTCGTCCGGGTAGCAGCCCGCGTCCATGCGCAGGACGCACACGATGTCGATCGCCTTCTGCTCCCAGTCCACGAAGAGCTCGCGGTACTCGGGCCGCAGGAACACCAGCCGAGCCCAGTTCCGCTCGCCGACGGGCAGCCCACCCCAGTCACCGAAGACGGCGGCCGCCATCCGGTTCCACGCGAGGATCTCCGCGCGCCGTCCGACGACGTACGCGGGCACCGCGTCCATCAGGTCCAGCAGCTGCCCCAGCGAGGCCCGCACCTGCTGCGGCCGCGTCGCCGGCTTCTTCTTGTGCTTGGGCTTCGCGAGGTGGGTGAGGTGGGCGTGCTCGGCGTCGGTCAGGCGCAGCGCGCGGGCGATGGAGTCCAGCACCTCGGCCGACACGTTCCGCCCGTTGCCCTGTTCCAGACGCGTGTAGTACGCCACCGACACCCCGGCCAGCTGCGCCAGCTCCTCCCGACGCAGCCCCGGCACCCGGCGGTGCCGCCCGAAGTCCCGCAGGCCCACGTCCTCCGGCTTGAGCCGGGCCCGCCGGGTGCGCAGGAACTCGCTGAGCTCGACACGCCGGTCCAGGCCCCCGCCGGGCGCCGGCACGGGTTCGGGCTGTTCGTCCATGCGTCCAGTATTCACGGTCGTAGGCACACGATCCTGACCCCGCCAGTGGTAGGCACGGCGGTCGTAGGCACAGGTGGGGTCTGGGTGACCGGCGGCCGGCGCGGCAGGCTTCTCGCCGTGCCCGGTCCGAAGGCAGACCGGGCGTACGACCCGCTAGGAGACCCCGGCATGACCACTGGCACAACCACCGTTGCCGCCTACGCCGCACCGTCCGCCAAGGCTCCGCTGGAGCGCACGACGATCGAGCGCCGCGCGGTCGGCGAGTTCGACGTCCTGATCGACATCAAGTTCGCCGGTATCTGTCACTCCGACATCCACCAGGCCCGGGAGGGCTGGGGCGAAGCGATCTTCCCGATGGTCCCCGGCCACGAGATCGCGGGCGTCGTCTCCCAGGTCGGCCCCGGCGTGACGAAGTTCGCCGTCGGCGACCGGGTGGGCGTCGGCTGCCTCGTCGACTCCTGCCGTGAGTGCGACAACTGCAAGGCGGGCCTGGAGCAGTACTGCACCGGCGGCAGCGTCGGCACGTACAACGCGCTCGACAAGAACGGCGAGCCCACCTACGGCGGCTACTCGGAGAAGATCGTCGTCGACGAGAACTACGTCGTCCGCATCCCCGACGGGCTGTCGCTGGACGTGGCCGCCCCGCTGCTCTGCGCCGGCATCACCACGTACTCCCCCCTGAAGCACTGGAACGCCGGCCCCGGCAAGAAGGTCGCGATCGTCGGCATGGGCGGCCTCGGCCACATGGGCGTCAAGATCGCCCACGCCCTGGGCGCAGAGGTGACGGTCCTGTCCCAGTCGCTGCGCAAGAAGGACGACGGCCTGAAGCTGGGCGCCGACCACTACTACGCCACCAGCGACCCGGAGACCTTCAAGGAGCTGGCCGGATCCCTCGACCTGATCCTGTCGACGGTCTCCGCCCCGCTCGACTTGGACACCTACCTCTCCCTGCTGAAGACGGACGGCGCCTTCGTGAACGTCGGCGCGCCGGAGGAGCCCGTCGCGCTGAACCTGTTCTCGGTGATCGGCGGCCGCAAGACCCTCGCGGGGTCCGGCATCGGCGGCATCCGTGAGACCCAGGAGATGCTGGACTTCTGCGCCGAGCACGGCTTCGGCGCGGAGATCGAGCTGATCGGCGCCTCCGAGATCAACGAGGCGTACGAGCGGGTGCTCAACAGCGACGTGCGCTACCGGTTCGTGATCGACACGGCGACGATCTGAGCCGCCTGCCGCGGAACGGCCCCGGCGTCACGCCGGGGCCTCGGCGCCCGCAGGCATCCGCTTGCGGAGCCCCCCGGCATCCGACGGACCGTGTCCAGGGTGGTTGCGGGGAGGACTGAGGAGGGCGGGCAGCGCCCCCGCGAGGCCCGTCCGGGCGCCCGGGAAGCGGAGGCCGCTGCCGCAGTACGGTGGTGACGAGGAGGGTTCCGCGATGACCGTCCAGCTGAACCACACCATCGTCGCCGCGCACGACAAACGGGCCTCCGCGCGCTTCCTCGCCGACATCCTCGGACTCGAGGTGGGTGCGCCCTACGGCCCGTTCATCCCGGTAGAGATCCCGAACGGGGTGACCCTCGACTTCATGGACACCCCGGAGGAGATCACCCCGCAGCACTACGCGTTCCTGGTCTCCGAGGACGACTTCGACACCATCTTCGACCGGGTCCGCGCGGCGGGACTGACGTACTGGGCCGACCCGTTCCACCGCAACCCCGGCGAGATCAACCACAACGACGGCGGCCGCGGCACGTACTTCGACGACCCGAACGGCCACCGTCTGGAAATCCTGACCCGGCCCTACGGCAGCGGCTCCGGCTGACGGCCGCATCCCGCCGGCACTGCGAGGGCCACGTGCCGCGGCCCTCGCAGTGTCGGAGCGGCGTCGTGGAGGTCCCCAGGGCGGAGATCGTTCCACTCGCCGTCTCGGGCGGTCAGGCGGTCACAGGCAGGGCGGCCGCTATCTCGTTCCGCTCCTTGCGGCCGAGCAGCGGGAAGATGATCCTCAAGCCTTGCTCGCTGTCCGCCGAGGAGACGACGAAGGACGAGTTGAGGATCCGCTCCTTGATCTCCGTGCGGACGAGGCCGGCGCGCGGGATCGTCATCAGGTGTTCCTCGGGCCGGGCGAACGTCGGGTTCGCCCGGAAGATGAAGATGCGGCGGTCGGTCATCGCCAGGTACATGGGGGTCGGCGCCGGGATCACGGCCATTGCGCCACCGCTCAGGACCGCCGAGGCCGCCGCGAACGCCGCCGTCCGTCGGACGGTGACGGAGCTGAGGTTCACGATGGTCGTCACCTCGACCCGCTCCCCGGGCTCGAGCAGGGGGTCGACGGCGGCCAGCAGAAGCCGGCGGCGCTTTCCGTTCACGGGCGTACTCCAGAAGGGTCGGTCATGAGCCGCACGGGACCGTCCCGTGTGGCGTGCGGCCGTCCGGCTCCCATGGCGCCGCAGGGTGCCCGTGCCCGGAGGACGGCCGGGCCGGAGTCCCGCGCGGGGCCCGGCCGGCGTGGTCGTCGGCATACCTTGTCACACGTGATCACGGGTTCGTCGAGGTGCCCCGGACACCGCCGGGCTCTGGCCGGGGCACGGCCGTGACCGGGGCCGACGGCGAGGCCCCCGGGCAGGTCGTGCCGACGTGCGGGAGCCGGCCCAGCGTCAGGTAGCGGTCCACGGCGGTGTCGACGCAGTCGCTGCCGCTCTGGTAGGCGAGATGCCCGTCGCCGTCGTAGGTGAGCAGGCGGCTGGAGGCGAGCTGGCGGGCGAGCGCCTTGGACCAGGCGTACGGAGTGGCGGGATCGCGCGTGGTGCCGACGACCAGGACGGGAGCGGCACCCGGCGCGGAGACGGGGCGCGCGGGCTGGGCCGGCGGGACGGGCCAGCGGGCGCACTGCATGAGCCGGGGCGCGTGGAACTCGCCGAACTGGGGCGAGGCGTTCAGCAACTGCCGCAGCGCCGCCCGGACCTCCGCGGAGGTGAACTGCGGGGCGAGGGGGGAGCTCAGGCAGCTGATGGCGTAGTGGGCTTCGGTGGCATTGCTGGAGGTGTCCTCCGCGGAGCCGAGGAGTTGCTGCAGCGCGGTGGTGTCACCGGCCCGCAGGTCCCGGAGCGCGTCGCGCAGCAGCGCCCATTCCGGAGCCTTCAGCCCTATCGTGACCGCGCTGAGGAGGTTGTCCCCGGTGACGGTGATGTCCTTGCCCTGCCGGAGGGGGACGCGGTCCAGGGAGCGCCGCAGCGTGTCCAGCCCGCGGCTGATCTCCTCGACGGAGTGGCCCAGCGGGCAGTCGGTCCGGGCGGCGCAGTCGGCGGCGAAGGACTCCCAGGCGACCTGGTAGCCGGCCGCGTTCTGCAGGACGACCTGGTACGCGTCGAGGGCGGGGTCGATGGCACCGTCGAGCACCATCCGGCCCACCCGGGACGGGAAGAGATCGGCGTAGGTCGCGCCCAGGTAGCCGCCGTAGGAGAAGCCGAGGTAGTGCAACCGGTCATCGCCCAGGAGCGCACGCAGCACGTCCATGTCCCGGGCCGCGTCCAGGGTGCCGACGTGGGGAAGCAGCCGTCCGGCGTGCCGCGCGCACGCGTCGGTGAACTGCTCGAACACCTCCTCGAGGGCGGCGATCTTCGCCGAGTCGGCCGACATGTGGCGGCCGACCCCCGAGGACGTCGTGGGGGTGTTCAGCCCGCAGTCCACCGGGGTGCTGTACTGCACGCCGCGTGGATCCATCGCGATCAGGTCGTAGGAGGCGCGCACGGACGGGGAGAAGAGGTCGGCGCCGCCGCCCACCAGGTAGTCGATCGCGGAACCTCCGGGTCCGCCGGGATTGACCAGCAGCGAGCCGATCCGTGCGCCGGTGCCGGTGGCCTTCTTCCGGGTGGCCGTCAGGAGAAGGTCGCCTGCATCCGGGTGGGCGTAGTCCAACGGCACCTTCAGGGTGGCGCATTGGAACGAGGGGGTGCCGGGGCAGGACTCCCACAGGAGCCTCTGCTGGTGGTAGCGCCGCAGTCCCGGCGGGACGGCCGCGTCGGTCGCGGTGCCGTCCGCCCCGGCCGGCCGCGTCACGGCGGGGGTGTCGGGCCAGGCGGCGGACGGGGCGGTCAGCAGCAGGCCGCAGGCCCCCAGCAGTGCCACCCTTCTGCGCGGCCTCCGCCTGGCTATTCGCTCTCTGTCGGGTGTGCGGTCGGTGTTTCGTACAGCGGTCATCGCCATGCCTTCCTCATGCGCCCATGCGAGATGCGCCCATGCGATCGGGCCCGCCGGACGAGGCGTCGCGACGGGCCCGAGGTCACCCGGTGCCCGGACGGTCGCGGACAGCCCGGCCGCCGTGCCGCGGTGGGGGCTCGTCGCGGTCGCGGTACCGCGCAGGGAGGGGCTCGCCGTCCACTGCGCTCCGCGGTGTGATCAGGTCACCACAGACCGTGCTCGATGGGCGCCTCGATTGGGCCGAATGCGTGACCGCGGCCGCGGGGCGGGTTTCGGCCAGGCGCGGAATCGCCGGGGACCCTCGTCTGTTGAGGGGAGTGCGCGTGGGATGCCGGTGGTGTGCGAGCCGAGTAGCCCGGGCGGAATCGCTGACAGACATGGAGAGGGGCCGTAATGGCTACGCAGACGCAGAGGGCCGTCCTGGCGGGCGGATGCTTCTGGGGAATGGAGGAGCTGATCCGGCGGCTCCCGGGCGTGACGGCGACCCGGGTCGGATACACGGGCGGTGATGTGCCCAACGCGACGTACCGCAACCACGGCACGCACGCGGAGGCCATCGAGATCCTCTTCGACCCCGAGAAGACCGACTACCGCACGCTCCTGGAGTTCTTCTTCCAGATCCACGACCCGAGCACCAAGAACCGACAGGGCAACGACATCGGCCTCAGCTACCGCTCGGCGATCTACTACGTGGACGACGAGCAGAAGCGGATCGCCGAGGACACGATCGCGGACGTGGACGGCTCCGGACTGTGGCCCGGCAAGGTCGTCACCGAGGTGGAGCCGGTCGGCCCCTTCTGGGAGGCCGAGCCCGAGCACCAGGACTACCTGCAGCGTTACCCGGACGGATACACCTGTCACTTCCCGCGCCCGGGATGGCGGCTGCCCGCCCGCACGGAGCGCTGACCGGGGAACGCCCCGGCGGCGGGCGCAGGCCCACCGGCCGAGCCCGCGGCCGGGCCGCGGTTACGCATGCGCCCCCGGGCCGCCCCGCCGTGGACGAAGGGCGCCGACGGCGGGGGCCGGCGGGGGCTCCGCCCGGGGAGACATGCTCCGGGAAGGGCTGAACGGGTCCGGCGATCAGTGCGGGAGCGTCGCCGGGCTGCCGCCGTTCGACTCGTAGCCCGCCACCGCCAGGGCCCGGTACACCGCGAACTCCGCCGCCGGGTCCGGGGACAGGGTCCAGGGCAGCGCGCCGACGTGGCCGTCGACGTGCACGAGCTGGTTCATCGCCTCCGACCAGCGCTCGGCGCGGACCAGGAAGAAGATGAGCAGGTGGCGCACGTGCGCCAGCATGGGATCGTCGGGGCGGGCCGCGTGGACGGCGAAGAGCGCGCCGTGGATCGCCTTGCTCACGACCTCGCTCTGGTAGAACCCGCTGACCAGGTTCACCTCGGGAAGGTGCTCGAAGACCGCGAACAGGGGCATCGCCGCGAGCAGTGAGCCCTGGGGCGCGCGGGCCGCCGCGGCCTCCGCGAACGACATCGCCGTCTCGCGGGAGCCGTGCCACTTCTCGCACCAGTAGTGCAGGGCCGCCAGATGGGCGCCCATGTGGGCCGGGGCCCGGTCCAGGATCTTCAGCCAGAGCTGCTCGAACTCCGTCTGCGAGTAGTTCAGACCACGGGCCACCGACAGTTCGACGATGTACGGGATCGGGTCACCGGGGGCGAGCAGCGCCGCCTGGCCGCAGGCGTCCTTCGCCTCCTCCATGATGATCCGGAAGTCGTCCGTGCCCGGCGCCGAGGTGCGCCACGCCTGCTGGACCAGGAACTCGGCGTGCACCGCCGCGCCGCCCGCGTCCTTGGGCGCCTCCGTCCGCCACACCCGCAGCCACTGCCCGCCCGGCGTGTCGCTGACCCCGCCCGGGCGCTGCCGCAGCTCCAGCGAGGCGGCGCCCGCGAAGGCCTGCACACGCTGCCAGCGCAGCTCGCCCTCCGCCTCCGTACCGGCGAGAAGCTGCTGCGCCGCCCGGTAGTCCTGGGTCCGCTGCACCACGTCGAGGACGTCCAGCAGGTCCTGGTCGGGGCCGGGCATGCGGACGTCGAGCTCCTCGGTCCGCACGAAGCCGTAGTTCGCCGGGTCCGCGGCGTCGGGGTGGCCCGCCGGGACCTGCTCGATCATGCCGCGCCTGCGGCGCAGGAACGGCAGCAGCACGAAGGCGAACAGGACGAGCGCCGTCAGGACCCAGAGAATCTCCATGTCTCAAGGGTTCCAGACACCGCCGACAATTGGCCAACCTCCTCCACCGGCCTGTGGAAAAAGGTTCCGGCTCGTGGAGAACCGCCCGGTCCCTCAGCCCCGGTTCCCCAGGAACGTCGCCCCAGCAACGGCGCCCGAGGCCGCACCGCGCCCCCCGGACCCGCCCCCGGGCCGTTCCGCACCCCGCTCCCCGGGCCGTCCCGCACCGCGCCCTCCGGCGCATTACGCTCGGTGCCCATGAGCGACAGGCACATCAGTCAGCACTTCGAGACCCTCGCGATCCACGCGGGCAACACCGCCGATCCCCTCACCGGCGCGGTCGTCCCGCCGATCTACCAGGTGTCGACCTACAAGCAGGACGGCGTCGGCGGTCTGCGCGGCGGCTACGAGTACAGCCGTAGCGCCAACCCGACCAGGACCGCCCTGGAGGAGAACCTGGCCGCCCTGGAGGGCGGTGTCCGGGGTCTCGCGTTCGCTTCCGGACTGGCGGCCGAGGACTGCCTGTTGCGTACGCTTCTCACCCCCGGCGACCACGTGGTCATCCCCAACGACGCGTACGGCGGCACCTTCCGGCTCTTCGCGAAGGTCGTCTCCCGGTGGGGCGTGGAGTGGTCGGTGGCCGACACCAGCGACCCGGCCGCCGTACGGGCCGCGATCACCCCGAAGACGAAGGCGGTGTGGGTGGAGACGCCCTCCAACCCGCTGCTCGGCATCACCGACATCGCCGCCGTCGCCCAGGTCGCCCGGGACGCGGGTGCGCGGCTGGTGGTCGACAACACCTTCGCCACCCCCTACCTCCAGCAGCCGCTGGCGCTCGGTGCCGACGTCGTCGTGCACTCGCTGACCAAGTACATGGGCGGTCACTCGGACGTGGTGGGCGGCGCGCTGATCGTAAGCGACCGGGACCTCGCCGAGGAGCTGGCGTACCACCAGAACGCGATGGGCGCGGTCGCCGGGCCGTTCGACTCGTGGCTGGTGCTGCGCGGCACGAAGACGCTGTCGGTGCGCATGGACCGGCACAGCGAGAACGCCACGAAGATCGCCGACATGCTGACCCGGCACGCGCGCGTGACGAGTGTGCTCTACCCGGGCCTGCCGGACCACCCCGGGCACGAGGTCGCGGCGAAGCAGATGCGCGCGTTCGGCGGCATGGTGTCGTTCCGGGTCGAGGGCGGCGAGGAGGCGGCCGTCGAGGTGTGCAACCGCGCCAAGGTGTTCACCCTCGGCGAGTCCCTGGGCGGGGTCGAGTCGCTGATCGAGCACCCCGGGCGCATGACGCACGCGTCCGCGGCCGGTTCGGCCCTGGAGGTCCCGGCCGACCTGGTGCGGCTGTCCGTCGGCATCGAGAACGTCGACGACCTGCTGGAGGACCTGCAGCAGGCCCTCGGCTGACAGTGCCGTGGCCCCGGTGCTGCCGTGTTCCAGGTGGTGCCGTGGTCCCGGCCGGACCGGTGCACCGGCGGCTCACCAGCCGGTGAGGGGTGGGGTCGTCTCGGACGGCGGCTCCACCCACGGCTGGGCGACCACCGCCCAGGCGGCGAACGCCACGACGGCCGCGAGGAGCAGCAGCCAGGCCAGGCGCCGGGCGAGGGTCCGCCGGCGCAGCATGCGGCTGCCGCGGCGTACGACGTCCGCGTGCAGTTCCGGCGGCACGCGCGGCACGGCCCGTTCCATGATCTGCCGCACGGCGGCCTCGCGCTCGGGCCGGTTCACGCGGGCCTCCCGCCGCCCGGTGGCGCCGTGACGGAACGGGCTGCGGCGTCGGACCGCGGTTCCGTGACGGAGTCGTGGTCCCCCGGCGGGCTCATGACGCCGCCGCCTCGGCGCCGACCACCGCCGCCGTGCGTGCTCGCGGCGGATGCAGCACGGTCGCCGTCGCGCGGTCGCAGACGGTGCGGACGCGTTCGGCGGGGAGGCCGAGCAGGGCCGCCACCTGTTCCTCCGCGACGCCCTCGTAGAGCCTGAGGACCAGGATGAGGCGTTCCCGCGGCGTGAGCGGGGCCAGCGCGCCGGTGGGGTGGGGGCGGGCGCGGCCCAGGCCGACGCCGTACCGGTGCCATGCGGTGTGGGCGAAGCGGGTGGCGAGGTACTGCCGGGCAAGGTCGTAGGGGTCCTCGCCGCGCAGTCGGTCCCAGCCCGCGTACGTGTGCGCGAGGGCCTGTGTCAGCAGGCTTCGCGCGCGTGGGTTGTCGTCCGGCGCCTCGGCGGTGAGCAGTGTGGCGGCGTGCAGGAGCCGGCCGCCCGCGCCGGCCACGAACGCCTCGAACTCCCGGTCCCGGCGGACGTCCCGGGCCGCATGCCGTGCTCGCACCGCGCGCCTCCCGCCTGCCGGCGACCCCCTGGAAACGGGTCCCGGCCGCACGGGGCGGAAACGGGAACCCGGTCTCATATGAGGCCAGGGCCGGGCCGTCGTCAAGAGCCGCGCACCCGCGGGATGCGCCTTGCGCGCGCGGGGGCGTCAGGAAGCCGGGGAGGGCTCCGCTCCGGGGACGCCCTGGGGGGCCATGCGGGCGGACAGCGCCGTGTTGAAGCGTGTGAGGAGCGTGCAGAACGCCTCGCGCTCCTCGGGCGCCCAGTCGTGTGTCAGCTCGGCCATCAACTGACGGCGGGAAGAGCGCACCTCCTCCAGGCGGGACATCCCGCGCGGGGACAGCTGGAGCACCACGGCCCGCCCGTCCTCGGGGTGCGAGGTGCGCTTGACCAGGCCGGTGTCGACGAGCGGAGCCACCTGCCGCGTGACGGTCGACGAGTCGATGCCCATGCTCGCGGCGAGCGCCTTGACGCCCATGGGGCCTTCCTTGTCGAGGCGGTTGAGCAGCAGGTACGCGGCGCGGTCCATGGAGTTGCGCACCTGCCCGACACCGCCGAGCCGGGTCTGTTCGGCACGGCGCGCGAAGACCGCGACCTCGTGCTGCAGCGTGTCGAGGAGGCCGGTGTCACCGACGGTCGTCATGTCCATCGACATTTCAGGTGTTGTGGGCATGGCCGGGGGCTCACTTCATGAAGGGGGTGCTGGGTTGGGGGACAGGGTACGCGGCTGGAAGGCGGGCCGTACCGGCGCTGCGCAAACCGGTCTCGGAGGTTGGTCACAACGGCCGTTCCCGCCTGTGAACTGCGATGCTGGGGTCATGAGCTATGGCACGGCTGACTCCTTGCGGTCCGTCACCCTCGACGACGTGCGGGGCGCCCAGAAGATGCTGTCGGGTGTGGCGCGGGTGACCGCGATGGAGGGCAGCAGGCACCTCTCCCAGCTGGTCGGGGCGCCGGTGCACTTC
This sequence comes from Streptomyces sp. NPDC052016, assembly GCF_044548445.1. Classification (NCBI taxonomy): domain Bacteria; kingdom Bacillati; phylum Actinomycetota; class Actinomycetes; order Kitasatosporales; family Streptomycetaceae; genus Streptomyces; species Streptomyces sp. NPDC052016. The sequence goes on along the minus strand of NZ_JBIUBX010000029.1, from coordinate 114,005 downwards.
AAGTGCGAGAACCTCCAGCGGACGGGATCGTTCAAGCTGCGCGGCGCGTACGTCCGGATCGCCGGGCTGCTGCCGGAGGAGCGGGCCGCCGGGGTGGTCGCCGCGAGCGCCGGCAACCACGCGCAGGGCGTCGCGCTGGCGTCGTCGCTGCTGGGTGTGCGGTCGACCGTGTTCATGCCGAAGGGCGCCCCGCTGCCGAAGATCAGCGCGACCCGGGAGTACGGCGCCGAGGTGCGCCTGCACGGGCAGGTGGTCGACGAGACGCTGGCCGCGGCGCAGGAGTACGCGGCGGAGACGGGCGCGGTGTTCATCCACCCCTTCGACCACCCGGACGTCATCGCGGGGCAGGGCACGGTCGGGCTGGAGATCCTCGAGCAGTGCCCGGAGGTGCGCACGATCGTCGTCGGGATCGGCGGTGGGGGGCTGGCCGCGGGCATCGCGGTCGCGGTGAAGGAGCTGAGGCCGGACGTGCGGATCGTCGGTGTGCAGGCGGAGGGGGCGGCGGCGTATCCCCCCTCGCTGGCGGCCGGGCGTCCGGTGGCGGTGGAGAACCCGGCGACGATGGCCGACGGCATCAGGGTCGGCCGGCCCGGCGACGTGCCGTTCGGGATCGTGGGCGACCTGGTGGACGAGGTGCGCACGGTGACGGAGGACGAGCTGTCCACCGCGCTGCTGCTCTGCCTGGAGCGGGCCAAGCTGGTCGTGGAGCCGGCCGGCGCAAGTCCGGTGGCGGCGCTGCTGAGCGAGCCCGGCGCCTTCGAGGGCCCGGTCGTCGCGGTGCTCTCCGGCGGCAACGTCGATCCGGTGCTGATGCAGCGCGTCCTGCGGCACGGCATGGCCGCGCAGGGCCGCTACCTGGCCGTACGTCTGCGCCTGACGGACCGGCCGGGCGCTCTCGCGACGCTTCTCGGGGTGTTGTCAGTGGTCGACGCTAATGTCCTCGACGTGAGCCATGTACGGACCGATCCCCGGCTCGGGCTCACGGAGGCGGAGGTCGAGCTGCACCTGGAGACGAAGGGTCCGGCGCACTGCGCCGAGGTCGGCCAGGCCCTGCGCGAAGCGGGTTACCTGGTCATCGACTGAGGTCAGGGCGCGGTCGGGATCCTCCTCGTCACTCGTTCGAGAAAGTACGTTGAGAGACGCGATACATCGCGTTAGGGTGTGGCGCGCGCCACCCGCCTTCGGGTGGTGTGACACGTACGAATTCAGGCTTTCTGAAGATTCCCCAACGACGTGGAGACTCATATGCCAGGCGCCATCTACGCCGAAGGTCTGGTGAAGACCTTCGGTGACGTAAGGGCTCTGGACGGCGTCGACCTCGACGTCCCGGAGGGCACGGTCCTCGGCCTGCTCGGGCCGAACGGCGCGGGCAAGACCACCACGGTCCGTTGCCTGACCACCCTCCTGCGCCCCGACAGCGGCCGCGCCGTGGTCGCCGGCCTCGACGTGCTCAAGCACCCCAACGAGGTACGTCGGTCGATCGGCCTGTCCGGCCAGTTCGCCGCGGTCGACGAGTACCTGACCGGCCGCGAGAACCTCCAGATGGTCGGACAGCTGTACCAGATGCGGGCCGGGGCGGCGAAGGCCCGGGCCGCCGAGCTGCTCGACCAGTTCGACCTCGCGGACGCCGCGGACCGCCCCGCCAAGACGTACTCGGGAGGCATGCGCCGCCGCCTCGACCTGGCCGCCGCGCTGGTGGTCTCGCCGCCCGTGATGTTCATGGACGAGCCGACGACCGGCCTCGACCCGCGCAACCGCCAGCTGCTGTGGGACGTCATCAAGCGACTCGTCTCCGGCGGTACCACCCTGCTGCTGACCACCCAGTACCTGGAGGAGGCCGACCACCTCGCGCACGACATCGCGGTCGTCGACCACGGCCGGGTCATCGCCCGCGGCACCTCCGACCAGCTCAAGGCCCGCACCGGCGGCGAGCGCGTGGAGGTCGTGGTGCACGAGCGCGAGCACATCCCGGCCGCCGCCGAGGTGCTGGCCGGCTTCGGCAAGGGCGACACCACCGTCGAGGAGCACACCCGCAAGCTCACCGTGCCCGTCAACGGCGGTGCGAAGCTCCTCGCCGAGGTCATCCGCGAGCTGGACATCCGCGGCATAGAGATCGACGACATCGGTCTGCGCCGCCCCACCCTGGACGACGTCTTCCTGTCCCTGACGGGACACGCGGCCGAGGCCGGGACCGACGAGAACGACGACAACGGCAAGGAGGCCGTGAAATGAGCGCCGTGACCGACGCCGTCCGGAGTACGGCGCCCACCCGCCCCTTCGGGCAGGCCGTCCGCGACTCCCTGGTCGTTGCGAAACGCAACTTGATCAGGATGTCCAGGATCCCCGAGATGGTCATCTTCGGGTTGATCCAGCCCATCATGTTCGTGGTGCTGTTCACCTATGTCTTCGGCGGCTCCATGCAGATCGGCGGCAGCACCAGCGCCACCGACTACACCAACTTCCTCATGGCGGGGATCTTCGCCCAGACCGTCACCTTCGCCACCGCGGGAGCCGGCGCCGGCATCGCCGACGACATGCACAAGGGCCTCATCGACCGGTTCCGCTCCCTGCCCATGGCCCGCGGCGCGGTTCTCACCGGACGCACCCTCGCCGACCTCGTGCAGACCGCCCTGACCCTGCTCGTCCTCGCCGTCGTCGCCCTCCTGGTCGGCTGGCGCGTCGGTTCCGACGGCGACACCGACGCCGCCCGGGTCCTGGCCGCCTTCGGGCTGCTCCTCCTGCTCGGCTACGCGTTCACCTGGATCGGCGCCCTGATCGGCCTGTCCGTGCGCACCCCCGAGGCGGCCACCTCCGGTGGACTGATCTGGCTCTTCCCGGTCACCTTCATCTCGAACGCGTTCGTGGACACCGGCAACATGACGCCCTGGCTGCGGCACATCGCCGAGTGGAACCCCTTCAGCGCCACCGTCCAGGCCTGCCGTGTCCTTTTCGCCAATCCCGGACAGTCCACGTCCGACGCCTGGCCCATGCAGCACCCGGTGTGGGCCTCGCTGATCTACTCGGTGCTCATCGTCCTGGTGTTCCGGACGCTGGCGGTCCGCAAGTACCGCTCCGCCACCGCCTGACCGCCACCGCACCGGGAGCGGCCTCATGACCACCGCATGACGAGGCCCCCGGCGCCACGGGGGCGCCGGGGGCCCGGTCAAAGCGGATGTCGACGGGGACGGGCCGGTCAGCCGTTGTAGGGCTCGGCCTTGAGGATGCGCACGGAGGCCTTCTTGCCGTTCGGCAGCTCGTACTCCGCGTCCTCGCCGACCTTGTGGCCGATCACGCCGGCACCGAGCGGGGACTGCGGCGAGTAGGTCTCGACGTCGGCGCTCGCGTACTCGCGCGAGGCCAGCAGGAAGGTGAGGGTGTCATCCTCGTCACCGTCGAAGGCGATCGTCACGACCATGCCGGGCGCCACGGCACCGTCCGCGGACACCGGGGCCTCGCCGACCTTCGCGTTCTCCAGGAGCTGGGTCAGCTGGCGCACACGGAGCTCCTGCTTGCCCTGCTCCTCCTTGGCCGCGTGGTACCCGCCGTTCTCGCGCAGGTCGCCCTCCTCGCGCGCGGCCGCGATCTTGGCCGCGATCTCCGTGCGCGCAGGACCAGTAAGGTACTCAAGCTCGTCCTTGAGCTTGTTGTACGCCTCCTGGGTCAGCCAGGTGACGTTCTCGCTGGTCTGGGTCACAGGGTGCTCCTCGTCGGTACTGGGAATACAAAGCATCGCCCTACCCGGAAGCATGTTCCTCCAGGGATGGGCGAAACCACGAGCCTAACAATTGAGTGGCCGAAGGGGGAGGACATAAGCCACCAGATTCACGTCAACGCAGGTCAGCGTGTACGTATTCCGGAGGGCGAGCCCGTGGTCTCAGTCGGCGTGACAGCCGAGCAGCTCGGCAGACGTGCCCCTGGCCGTCGTACGGAGCGTGACCACCTTGTCGATCCTCGTGTCGGAACCGGAGAAGCGGAAGTCCTTGCGGCCCACCTCGGTGCCGTCCTCCGCCCGCGAGCGGACCGTGCAGTAGCCGCTCGCGCCCGCGTCCTTGCGGACCTCCAGATGCACCTTCACCGCGTCGTCCGAGATCGAGAAGGCGATCAGCTCGCCGCTGATCTTGTTCCCGCCGACGTAGTGGTAGCCGAAATAGCCCACCAGAGCGAGCAGCAACGCACCCAGGACCGCGCCGGCGACCTTGAGCGTGCGGTCGGCCCGCTGGTCCGAGGAACGGCCGTAGCGGCCCTCGGGTGCTCGCGTGCTCGCCGTACTCATGATCGTCCTCTCGACAACCTCGACAGGGACGGGACGAAAAGTCCCGAAAGGGTTCCTGGGGCACCGCTCAGGAATTATTGACCCCCCGATTCGGTCACTATAGAAGCCGCCGATCGCACCCGTGCCCACGGGGGCGCCGACATACCGAGGATTGAGTCTTGACTGACCAGCTGCGACTGATGGCCGTCCACGCGCACCCCGACGACGAGTCGAGCAAGGGCGCGGCCACCATGGCGAAGTACGTGTCCGAGGGGGTGGACGTGCTGGTCGTGACCTGCACGGGCGGGGAACGCGGCTCCATCCTCAACCCCAAGCTGCAGGGCGACAAGTACATCGAGGAGCACATCCACGAGGTACGCAAGCGGGAGATGGACGAGGCCCGGGAGATCCTCGGCGTCCGTCAGGAGTGGCTCGGCTTCGTCGACTCCGGCCTCCCCGAGGGCGACCCGCTGCCGCCGCTGCCCGAGGGCTGCTTCGCCCTGGAGGACGTCGACAAGGCGGCCGGCGAGCTGGTGAAGCAGATCCGTTCCTTCCGTCCCCAGGTGATCACCACCTACGACGAGAACGGCGGATACCCGCACCCCGACCACATCATGACCCACAAGATCTCGATGGTCGCGTTCGAGGGCGCGGACGACACCGAGAAGTACCCCGAGTCCGAGTTCGGACCGGCGTACCGGCCGCTGAAGCTCTACTACAACCAGGGCTTCAACCGCCCGCGCACCGAGGCGCTGCACCAGGCGATGCTCGACCGGGGCCTGGAGTCCCCCTACGGGGAGTGGCTCAAGCGCTGGGACGAGTCCGGGCACAAGGACCGCACCCTCACCACGCACGTGCCGTGCGCCGACTTCTACGAGATCCGCGACAAGGCGCTGATCGCGCACGCCACGCAGATCGACCCCGACGGGGGCTGGTTCCGGGTGCCGCTGGAGCTCCAGAAGGAGGTCTGGCCGACGGAGGAGTACGAGCTCGCGAAGTCGCGGGTGGATACCTCCCTCCCCGAGGACGACCTCTTCGCGGGCATCCGCGACAATGCCTGATATGAGCGCAAGCGTGAGCCTGGCAGTGACGCAGTTCGCCACCCTCGCCAAGGAGGTGGACGAGGACAAGGTCACCCCGGGCGTCCTCGGATTCATCGTCTTCGCGGTGATGGCCCTGGCCGTGTGGGGCCTGATGAAGTCCATGAACAAGCACATGGGCAAGGTCGACTTCAAGGAGGCCCCGGAGGACACCTCCGACGAGGGCGCCTCCGGCAAGGGCGCCGCGGGGAAGGCCTCCCCGGCGAAGGGCTGAGCCCCGGCACCGGCCGCCGGTCCGGCTCGCGGCCGGGATTCCCGGTACCCGGCCGGGCCGCGATCGGCCGTGCCGTGTGGCGTGCCGCTCTGCACACCGGCCGACACCGGGCCGGAGACCGACACCCGGCCGCACCGGGCCGCACCTGGCCCGCACCGGCCCACACCTTGGGGCCGGGCAGGCTGCTGGCACTGCGCTACCCGGCCCCTGGCTCCAGCCGCTCGGGGCCGGTTCCGAGACCCGCCCCCAGCCTCGCCGCCTCCCGCTCCCCCCTCCCCGTCCTCCCCCCACCTCGTCCCGCCCTCTCACCCCTCCCCGTCCTCGCCGTCCTCCTCCACCACCACTCCCATGACCTCCCGCGCATGCCTCCCCGGCACCATCCCGAGGCGCCACGCCTGCCAGCCCGACTCCAGGCGGATGCCGCGGTCCAGCAGCAGGGCGTAGGCCTCCGCCGACTCGGTGAGCTTGGCGTCCCGTAGGGGGTGGGGTGTGCCGGAGAGCTGTGTCAGTTCCTGCTGGGCCACCGCCGTGCCCACCTCCACGCCGCCCGGCGCCGCGTACGGCAGCAGGGTGCAGCGCAGGAAGCGGGCCCAGTCCTCGCCGCGGCGGTCGCCGTAGGAGGCGAAGAGGGCCGTCGCCTCGTCGCACAGGGCCAGGGCCTGCTCGGTGCGGGCGTTGCCCGCGTCGACGATCGCGAGTTCCAGGCAGGACCAGGCCTCGCCGTGGGCGACGCCGATGCGCTGGAAGTCGGCGCGGGCGTCCACCAGCAGCTGGCGGGCGAAGCCCGAGTTCCGCAGCGAGCCCGTCTGCGCCGCGCGCTGGTCGCGGGTCACCCGCGCCGAGTGATGGCGGGCGCAGGCCAGGCCGTAGACGTCGCGCATCCGGGAGAAGAGGGACCTCGAGCGTTCCAGTTCCCGGACCGCCTGGTCGAGGTCGCCGGTCTCCTCCAGGGCGAGCCCCAGGTAGTAGATCGTCCAGGCCTCGCCCCGCACGTCCTCGTTGTCCCGGTGGCGGGAGGCGGCCGCGCGCAGGCCGTCCACCGCGGGGGACGGGTCGCCGGCGACCAGAAGGGCGCGGGCCAGCTGGGTCAGCGCCCAGGCCTCGCCCCGGCCGTCGCGGGTACGGCCGTACAGGTCGAGGGCGCGGCGCAGCTCGGTCTCCGCGCGTGGGACGTCGCCGCGGCGCAGGTTCAGCTGGCCGAGCTGATAGTGCGCCCACGCCTCGCCGTGCACCGAGCCGCCCTCGCGGTGCAGGACCAGGGACCGGCGCAGCAGGTCCCGGGCCTCCGCCAGCCTCGCCCGGTCCCGTTCCACCGCCGCCAGCGCGTGCATGGTCCACGCCCGGTCCGTCGCCAGCTCGGGGACCGCCTGGAGGTCGAGGGCCTCCCGCAGCTTCGCCGCGGCCTCGGTGAGATGGCCCTGGTGGTGCAGGGTGATGCCCAGGGAGCACAGGGCACGGGCCGCGCCCGCGTCGTGATGGGCCCGCAGATAGAGGTCGACCACCGAACTGAGCGTCGTACGGGCCTTGTCCAGCTCGCCGAGCTGGCGGGCGGCGATGCCCGTACGCCACTGCACGGACCGGACCAGCAGGTCCTTGCCGACCGACTGCGCCAGCTCGCTGATCTCGCCGAGGCGGTAGAGGTCGCCGCGCAGCAGGCAGTAGTCGCACAGGGCGCCGAGCAGGCTGAGGACGGCCGACTGGTCCACGCCGTCCGCCTGGCGCAGGGTCGCCGTGATGAAGCTCGACTCGTCGTCCAGCCAGCGCAGCGCCTCGTCCAGGGAGCTGAAGCCGTGCGGGGTGAAGCGGTCGGAGCGGGTGGACATGTTGCCGTCGACCAGGCGCAGCACCGAGTCCGCGAGTTCGGCGTGGCTGACGATCAGGCGCTCCTGGGCGGCCGTGCGGTCGGCCTGCTCCTCCTCGTCGACCAGGCGGGCCTGGGCGAAGGCGCGGACCAGGTCGTGCAGGCGGTAGCGGTCGCCGCGCACCTGGTCGACCAGGCCCGCCTGCGCGAGGACCGTGAGATGACGGGTCGCCTCGGTGCGGTCGGTCGCGAGGAGGGCCGCCGCGGCGGCCGCGCCGAGCGAGGCGCGTCCCGCCAGCGCCAGCCGCCGCAGCAGCCGGCGGGTCGCCTCCGGCTGGTCGGTGTAGCGCAGCCACAGCGCGCGCTCGACCGGGTCCACCGGGCCGTACGCCTCCAGGTCCGTCGCCAGCCGGCGGGGGGAGCGCGGGCCCAGCGAGGAGCCCGCCACCCGCAGCGCCAGCGGCAGCCCGCCGCACAACTCCCGTATCCGGTCGGCGGATTCGGCGTCGTAAGGGCCCGAGGCGTCCTGTGCGGCCGCGCCCAGCAGCTCCTCCGCGCCCGCCGCCTCCAGGGGCCGCACCGGAAGCTGGTGCACCCAGGCGGACAGGTCCGCGGGCGGGGTCAGCGGGGACCGTGCCGTGACCAGGACGAGGCTGTCGGAGCGTTCCGGGACCAGCGCGCGGACCTGGTCCGGGTCGGCGGCGTCCTCCAGGACCACTGTCACCGGCAGGCCCGTCAGATGCTGGTGGTACAGCTCGCCCAGCCGCTTGACCTGCTGCTCGGGCGAGGAACGCTCACGGAAGAGCAGTTGCTCGCGGGGCGCGCCGAGCCGGTTCAGCAGGTGCAGGAGCGCCTCCCGGGTCGACAGCGGTTCCTCCCGCGCGCCGTGCCCCCGAAGATCGACCACGCACGCGCCCCGGAACCGGTCCCGCAGATCGTGCGCGGCCCGGACCGCGAGCGTGCTGCGGCCACTGCCGGGCGCCCCGTGCAGGACGACCACCGTCGGCCGGGTCGGCGTACTGGCCCGGGCCGTCCGCACCCACTGCCGGATCTGCTCCAGTTCCTGCCGCCGCCCCGCGAACGGCTCGGCCGGCTCGGGCAGTTGGCCGTACGACTGCTCCAGCGCCGTCCGCCCGCGTGCCGCCGCGCTCTTGTCCGCGCCGCGCAATCGCGGGCCCGGCTTCCGCGGTCCCGTCGTCGCGCTCAGCACCCGCTGCTGGTCCAGGAAAGGACGGATGCCGCGCACCTCCAGCGCCGTCAGCCACTCCAGCCGCAACTGCTCCGGCCCGCCGGGCCGGCCGGCCTCGCCCGCGCGGTGGTGCGCGGCCGGCCGATGGGACCCGGCCACCTTCACCACGGTCGTCGCCGCACCGACGACCCCGACGGCCACACCGGCGCCGAGCGCCGTACCCGGACCCGTGCCCAGTGCCAGGTCCGCGACGGCCGTCGTCACCGCCGCGACCCCCGCCACCAGCAGCGGGGCGCCACCGGCGGACTCCCGAGCGTACCGCTGACCGAAGCTGAGCCGGCCCGCCTCCGCCTCCGCGACGGCCCGGGCGTACGCCGCGTACTCCTCGGCGGCGGTCTCCAGCATCGCCTCCAGCGCGCCCCGCGCCCGTGTCGTCAGCACCTGCCGGTCGGTACGGCCGCCCGAACGCCGTACCTCTTCCTCCACGGCCCGTACCAACAGCCGCTCGGCTTCCGCCCGATGGCTGTCCCGCATCTTCACGTCCCCCTCCGGCGGCCACAGCGTGTCCTGGCCAAGTGTGCTGCGGAGGGCGCACGGGCGCGAGGGTGCGGACGGCGACCGCTCGCCGGGGTGCGCCGGCGGGCGTCTCCCGCCCGGCGCGTGCGGGGCGGGAGAGGTCTGACGCGTGCCGGGCGGGGTACTGCGGCAGGATGGACTCCATGGCGAACCGACTGGCCCATGAGACCTCTCCCTACCTCCTCCAGCACGCCGACAACCCGGTCGACTGGTGGCCCTGGTCGGCGGAGGCGTTCGAGGAGGCGCGCAGGCGGCAGGTGCCGGTGCTGCTGAGTGTCGGTTACTCGAGCTGCCACTGGTGTCACGTCATGGCCCACGAGTCCTTCGAGGACCAGGCCACCGCCGACTACCTCAACGAGCACTTCCTGAGCGTCAAGGTCGACCGGGAGGAACGCCCCGACGTCGACGCCGTCTACATGGAGGCCGTGCAGGCCGCCACCGGGCAGGGCGGCTGGCCGATGACCGTGTTCCTGACCCCGGACGCCGAGCCCTTCTACTTCGGGACGTACTTCCCGCCCGCGCCCCGCCACGGGATGCCGTCCTTCCGGCAGGTCCTGGAAGGCGTCAACCAGGCGTGGAGCGACCGGCGAGAGGAGGTCGCCGAGGTCGCCGGGAAGATCGTGCGGGACCTGGCCGGGCGGGAGATCTCCTACGGGGCCGGTACGGCGCCGGGGGAGCAGGAGCAGGCGCAGGCGCTGCTCGGGCTGACCCGGGAGTACGACCCGCAGCGCGGCGGGTTCGGCGGGGCGCCGAAGTTCCCGCCGTCCATGGTGATCGAGTTCCTGCTGCGCCACCACGCCCGCACGGGCGCCGAGGGCGCGCTGCAGATGGCCCAGGACACGTGCGAGCGGATGGCCCGGGGCGGGATCTACGACCAGCTCGGCGGCGGCTTCGCACGCTACTCCGTCGACCGCGACTGGATCGTCCCGCACTTCGAGAAGATGCTGTACGACAACGCGCTGCTGTGCCGGGTGTACGCCCACCTGTGGCGGGCGACGGGCTCCGAGCTGGCGCGCCGGGTGGCCCTGGAGACCGCCGACTTCATGGTGCGCGAACTGCGCACCGCCGAGGGCGGTTTCGCCTCCGCGCTGGACGCCGACAGCGACGACGGCACCGGGAAGCACGTCGAGGGCGCTTACTACGTCTGGACTCCCCAGCAGCTCACCGAGGTGCTCGGCGCGGAGGACGCGGAGCTGGCCGCGCACTACTTCGGGGTCACCGCGGAGGGAACCTTCGAGCAGGGTTCGTCGGTCCTGCAACTTCCCCAGCACGAGGGCGTGTTCGACGCCGAGAAGATCACGTCCGTGAAGGAGCGGCTGCTCGACGCGCGTGCACGACGACCCGCGCCCGGCCGGGACGACAAGGTCGTCGCCGCCTGGAACGGGCTCGCCATCGCCGCGCTCGCCGAGACCGGCGCCTACTTCGACCGCCCCGACCTGGTCGACGCGGCCCTCGCGGCCGGCGACCTCCTCGTCCGTCTGCACCTCGACGACCAGGCACGGCTGGCCCGCACCAGCAAGGACGGGCACGTCGGGGCCAACGCGGGGGTGCTGGAGGACTACGCCGACGTGGCCGAGGGCTTCCTGGCGCTCGCCTCCGTGACCGGGGAGGGAGTGTGGCTGGAGTTCGCCGGCTTCCTGCTCGACCACGTCCTCGTCCGTTTCACCGACGCCGAGTCGGGCGCCCTGTACGACACGGCCGCCGACGCGGAACGGCTCATCCGCCGGCCCCAGGACCCGACCGACAACGCGGCGCCCTCCGGGTGGTCGGCCGCCGCCGGGGCGTTGCTGTCGTATGCCGCCCACACCGGGTCGGAGCCCCACCGGTCGGCCGCCGAGCGGGCGTTGGGCGTCGTGAAGGCGCTCGGGCCGAGGGTGCCCCGGTTCATCGGCTGGGGGCTCGCGGCGGCGGAGGCGCTGCTCGACGGGCCGCGGGAGGTGGCGGTCGTCGGACCGTCCGCCGACGATCCCGGCACGCGTGAGCTGCACCGGACCGCCCTGCTGGGGTCCGCCCCGGGCGCGGTGGTCGCCTGCGGCACGCCGGGTGGCGACGCGTTTCCGTTGCTGGCCGACCGTGTGCTGGTCGAGGGGAAGCCGACGGCGTACGTCTGTCGGGGCTTCGTGTGCGATCTGCCGGTCACCGACGCGGCCGCGTTGCGGGAGAAGCTCACTCCCTGAGGGGTGGTCTCGTCCGCGGGAGGGTGCGGCGCCGTCGTGGCCGGTCGCGCGGTTCCCCGCACCCCTCAGGCGGGGGTTCTCGCCGGGGGTCGACAGGTGCCCGCGATCCTGAGGCGGGGATGCGCGCCCGGCCCACCGGCTGCCCGTGCCCCCGAGGCGGTCGCCCCAGGCCTGGATGAAAGAAGAGCCTGGATGAAAGAAGAGGGGCCGGGGGAACATGCCCCCGGCCCCTCGACGTCCGGTCAGCCCAGTGGATCCGGTACCGGATCCGGCACCGGTTCCGGGGCGGGCCTGGTGACCGTGACCGCCGTGTCCCGCGTGCGCAGGCGGCGGTACACCCACCGGTCCACGACCAGGAAGCGGGCCGTGAAGACGATGGCCATGGCGAGGGCCGTCGCGGGCAGGGCCGCCATGCCGGCCGCGCTGATGAACAGCGCCGCCAGCGGGATGCGGGCGACCAGGTCGGCGTTGCCGACGGCGGCGAACGACAGCAGCCGTACGCCCCGCCGGTGGTGGCGCCGCTGGTTGCGGTAGACGAAGGAGTCGATGAGGGCGAAGTTCCACAGCAGCCCGGCCTGGTTGGCGATGATTTCCGCCGGGGCGTAGTGGAGGCCCGGCGCCCAGGTGGTGAGCAGCCAGAGAAGGGCCAGGTTCGGGACGAAGCCCGACAGGCCGATCAGGCCGAAGACGACGGCCCGGGCGCGGGGGTCGGCGGTGCGCAGGGTGATCAGGTGGCGCAGGAAGCGCATGCCCTCGCGGGCCGTCGACTTGGACTCGCCCGCGTGCCGCTCCCCGAAGGCGTACGGCACCTCGGCGATGCCCTGCGGCCGGCACCGTACCGCCAGTTCGAGGAGGATCTTGTAGCCGAGGGGTTGCAGGCCCTCGTCCTGAGTCGACGCCCGGTCGACCGCCGTGCGGCGGATGGCGAAGAAGCCGCTCATCGGGTCGGTGAGGCCGCTCAGGGCGCGGGGGAAGAGGGACTTGGTGACCAGCGTGGACGTGCTGGAGACCAGCTTGCGGTAGCCGCCGTCCAGGCCGCTGCGGTCGCCGCCGGACGCGTAACGGCTGGCCACGACGAGTTCGGCGCCCGTCACCTCGCCCCGGGCGATCAGGTCGGGGATGAGTTCGGGCGGGTGCTGGAGGTCGGCGTCGATGACGACGATCCAGGGCGCCGAGGCGCGGGCGATGCCCTCGACCACCGCGCCGCCGAGTCCGCCCTCGGGGACGGGGCGGTGGTGCAGGACCACCGGGACGGGGCTGTAGGCGGCCGCCTCCTCGATGACCGCGCAGGTGTGGTCGGTGGAGTCGTCCGCGAAGACGACCTCCGCGCGGGTCCCGGGGGGAATCGCGGCGGAGATGCGGGACAGCAGCTCGTGGATGTTGTCGGCTTCGTTGAAGGTCGGGACGACGATGGACACGTCGGCGGGCAACGCCGTCACCGTGCCTCCTGGGGCTGCGGGGTCTGGACGGGGAGGTGGGCGCCGACGTGCGAGGTCAGCTCCCAGTCGCGGCGCCCGGTGTACTCGCGCCACACGGCGCGCAGCGCGGCGGCCGCGAGGATCACGGCGTAGACGGGACCGCCGAGGATGAGCTTGGCGTAGTGCCCGAAGCCGATGCGGAAGCCGTACTCGCGGCCGAAGTCGTGCAGCGCGACCGCCTCGAAGACGATCATGGCGGCCATCGGCAGCATGGGCAGCCAGGCGAACATCGAGAACGGCAGCGGGACACCGCCGATGACGGCGAAGAGGATGCCCAGCGGGATCATCACGCCGGTCGCGGCCTGCACGAACGGGGTGCTTAGCGTGTAGCGGGCGAGCATCCGCTGGCCGAAGCCGGGCAGCCGGCGCCACTCGCCCTTGCGCAGGACCTGCAGGAAGCCCTGGTTCCAGCGGGTGCGCTGCTTGTAGAGCGCCTTGATCGAGTCGGGCGTCTCCTCGCGGGTGACGAGCGCGGAGTGGTAGGCGACGACGACCTTGGCGCCGCCGCTGGACAGCCGCACGCCCAGGTCGCAGTCCTCGGCGAGGCAGTTGCCGTCCCAGCCGCCGGTCTCCCGCAGCAGCGCGGACCGGACGAAGACGGTGTTGCCGCCGAGCGGGATGAACCCCTTGCGGGCGTGCAGGTGCAGCCGGCTGCGGAACCAGAAGAAGTACTCCAGGCAGTTGCGCAGGCTGTACCAGCTGCTCTGGTAGTTGATCAGCTGGACGCCGCCCTGGACGACGTCGGCGTTCTCCCGCCGGAAGGCGAAGTCGACGTGGCTGAGCAGCTCGGAGTGGACGACGTCCTCGGCGTCGAAGACGCCGATGACCTCGCCGCGGGCGTGCGGCAGCGCCGTGTTGAGGGCGCGGGGCTTGTTCTTCTTGGCGTGGGTGTCGACCACCGTGCGCACCTTGTCGGGGTGCTCGGCGGCCAGTTCGTGGGCGATGGCGGCGGTGCCCGGGTCGTCGTGTCCGACGATCAGCAGGATCTCGTAGTCCGGGTGGTCGATGCGCAGCATCTGCTCGACCGTGTGCCGCAGGACCGCCTCCTCGTGCCGGGCCGGGACCAGGAGTGAGAAGGACAGCTCCGCTCTGCCGTCCGGCGTGGCGAAGGCCGTCGACTCCAGTGTCTCCGGGGTGCGCCAGGCGTGGAGCATCCACCACAGGGTCACGCCGGCGGCGGCCATGAGGATGATCGAATCGATGAAAAGAATGGCGGAGACCACGAATTCCCCCCTCGGTCTTTCTTGGTCACCCTTGATGTGAACGGTTGTTCAACTCGTACGTACGTGGAATGTTCCCGTCCGTCTGCGGCCCCCCGGCCGACGGGACTTCCAGCGGTACTCGCGATCATTCGTGGCCCTTGGCGAGGGGCCGGTTCCCGGCCGGTCCCCTCCCCGGTTCCCCGGAGTTTTCGCGCATGATCGAAGCGGGCTCACGAGCAAAGTATGGCCGAAGTTAGCAGGTTCGGCATTTCCACCGCAATGTGGCCTCGCCGTGATGATCGCCGACGCAAACGGAATCTTAGGTTTCGCTCATATCGGGCCCGGACGTGTGTCATGATGCTCCGGCATGCCTGATTCCGGGGGGTTTCAAGGGGGAGGCCCACGGCTGTCGTCAGGCCTAGAAGTGGGTGGGGGGATTCCGCATGGGGACCGCAATACCGCACACACGTGCGCGTGATGCGTCCGAAACCGCAGTTTCCGAAGGTTCGTCTTCCGTTTCCCGGCCGACGCCGGGAGATTCGGGCAGTGGGCGCACCTCCATACGCGGAAGCGTGTTACGGAATGATGTTTTCTGGGTTGCCCCCGTATTCCTCGCCGGTCTCGTGGTGAGGATCCTCGGAATCGGTAATTACCCCTTCCCGAATGACGACGAGGGCACCTATCTCGCGCAGGCGTGGGCCGTACAGCACGGAGAACTCGCGCATTACACCTACTGGTACGACCACCCGCCGCTGGGCTGGATCCAGCTCGCCGGCTTCTCCTGGCTGCCGAACTGGCTCCTGCCCGACCTGCCCACCTTCGTGCAGGGGCGGATCGCCATGCTGCCGGTGGCCGCGGTGTCGATGGTCCTCGTCTACGTCATCGGCCGGCGCCTCGGCCTGGCCCGTCCCACGGCCGCCGTCGCGATGCTGCTGTACGCGCTGTCGCCGCTCGCCGTGGTGCTGCACCGGCAGATCTACCTCGACAACCTCGCCGTGCTGTGGGTGCTGGCGTCCTTCGCGTTCGCGCTCTCACCGCGCCGTCACCTGTGGCACCACGTCGCGGCCGGCATGGCGTTCGCGGTGGCGGTGCTCTCCAAGGAGACCATCGGGGTCCTGCTGCCCGTCCTGCTGGTCACCCTGTGGCAGGGCAGCCACCCCAGCACCCGCAAGTTCTCCTTCGCCGGCTTCGGCTCCGGCTTCGTCCTGACCGGCCTGTTCTATCCGCTGTACGCCCTGCTCAAGGGCGAGCTGTTCCCCGGCGACGGACACGTGTCGCTGCTCGGCACGCTCAAGTTCCAGCTCGGCGGACGCGAGGGCAGCGGATCGGCCTTCGAGGAGGGCACCGATGCCCACCTGCTGTTCACCGACTGGCTGGACCGGGACCCGTACCTGCTGATCGGCGGTGCCGCCGCGGCCCTGTGCGCGTTCGCCGTGCGACGGCTGCGGCCGGCCGCCCTCGCCGTCCTCGTGCTGGCGCTGGTCGCCCTGCGGCCCGGCGGATACCTGCCGCAGATGTACATCGTGCAGGTCCTGCCGTTCCTGGCGCTCACCCTGGCCGGGCTCGCCCAGGCCGTGGTGACCCGGCTGCCCGGCAGGCCGCACCTGCGGACCGCCGCCGCCGTCGCGGCCGTGGCCGCCGCCGCGGCCTTCGCCGGACCGCACTGGTACGAACGGGACCGCGCCGCCGTGAACGCCGACGACAACGGCGTCTACCACGACGCCTCGCGCTGGCTGCGCGAAACACCCGTCGGCGACCGCGCGAAGGTACGCATCGTCACCGACGGCGTGCTGTGGCTCGACGCGGTCGACGCCGGCTACCGCCCGGGCACCGGTGTCATCTGGCACTACAAGCTCGACCAGGACCCGGCGGTCACCAAGACACTGCCGCACGGCTGGAAGGACATCGACTACGTCGTGTCCACCGCGGCCCTGCGCGGTGAGCGTGAACACCTGCCCACCCTGCGGGCCCTGTTCGCGCACGGCACGCCCGTCGCCACCTTCGGCGAGGGCGGCGGACGGATCGACATCCTCCGCATCGACAACGACGAATGACGCACCACCCGTAATGCCGGGGGGCTCGTGAACAAGGGGGGAACCACCATGTACGGAGCCCGAAGACAACCATGGCGGCGGTCGCTGCCGCGCGGAAGAACCACCCGTCTGCTGCTGACCGCCCTCATGCTCTTCGCCGCCGCCCTCGGGCTCAGCCCGCTGGGCGCCCAACCCGCCACCGCCGCCACCAACCTGGTCAGGAACCCGGGCCTGGAGATCCTCGACGGGCCCTCCCAGTTCCCGCAGTGCTTCGAGAAGTCGGGCTGGGGGGACAACGACTTCACCTTCACCGTCACCGACGACGCCCACTCCGGCAGCCGGGCCGTGCGCATCGAGCTGACCCGGCGCGCCGACGGTGACCGCAAGACGATGATGCTGGAGAACACCTGCGCTCCGCAGGTCACTCCGGACCACCAGTACGACCTGTCGTTCTGGTACAAGTCCACGACGCCGAACGTGGCGTTCACCCTGTTCCGTCACGACACCGTCCAGGGCTGGGTCTACTGGACCGACCTCAAGACCCTGCAGCAGTCCGCCGGCTGGACCCGCACCGAGGTCCGCACCCCGGTCATCCCGCCGGGCACCGACCGGATCACCTGGGGCGGCGCCCTCTACGGCGTGGGCACCCTCACCACCGACGACTACGCGATGACGGACGCCACCGTCCCCTCCGGCCCCGACCCCTGCACCACGGGCGGCACGGGACCGGAGTGCAAGGGGGAGTGGACCGTGCAGACCACCGAGATGCCCGTCCGGGCCATCCACTCGGTGCTGCTGCACACCGGCAAGGTGCTGCTGATCGCCGGTTCCGGCAACGACCTCGACATGTTCGAGGCCGGCACCTTCAAGACGTCCGTCTACGACCCGGTGGCCGGCACCTACACCGACATCCCGACGCCGGAGGACTTCTTCTGCGCCGGACACGTCCAGCTCCCCGACGGCCGCGTGCTGGTCATGGGCGGCAACAAGGACTACGCCCTGCCCGACGGCAGCGTCGGCTACAAGGGCCTGCGGTCCAGCTACGTCTTCGACCCGGACCAGAACAAGTACATCAAGGTCAACGACATGCTGGCGGGCCACTGGTACCCGTCGGCGACCGCGATGGGCAACGGTGACGTCATCTCGCTGGGCGGACTCGCCGAGGACTCCTCGGGCACGGTCGTCAACGAGCACTTCTCCTACGCCCAGAACAAGTGGCTGCCGCTCGGCGAGGCCAAGCAGGCCTGGTCCTTCTGGGGCCTGTACCCGTCGATGATCCTGCTCCAGGACGGCCGCCTCTTCTACACCGGCAGCCACGTCTTCGGCAACGGCCTGCCCGGCACCGGAGCCTCCGTCTACGACTACCAGGCCGGGACCATCGCGGACGTGCCGGGCCTGCGCAAGAAGGACGAGCGGGACCAGTCCATGTCGGTGCTGCTGCCGCCCGCACAGGACCAGAAGGTCATCACCATCGGCGGCGGCAACCACACCGTCTCGCCCGACGCGCACCGGCTCGTCGACGTCATCGACATGAAGGCCGACGCGCCGCGGTACGTACCCGGGCCCGACCTGCCGCAGGGCCACTACCAGGACGGCACCCCGCAGACCGGCGACCAGGGCAAGGTGTACGTCTCGGCGGTCATCCTCCCGGACGGCAAGGTCCTGGAGACCGGCGGCGCCCTGCACACCTACCGCGAGGACCCCGTCTTCGAGGCGTCGATGTACGACCCGGCGACCAACAGGTTCGAGCCGGGCCTGGCCACCGACCCGGTCCCGCGGACGTACCACTCCTCGTCCCTGCTGCTCCCCGACGGCCGCGTCCTGAGCGTCGGTGACAACCCGGGCGACGGCTCCTTCGACCAGCGTGTGTCGATCTACAAGCCGCCGTACCTGTTCAAGGGCGACCGGCCGCAGATCACCTCGGTGGCCAATACCACCTGGGCGTACGGCACCGCGCAGCGCATCACGGTCGACAAGCCGGTGGTCAAGGCGTCCCTGATCCGCCCGGCCGCGATCACCCACTCCTCCGACCCCAACCAGCGTTACGTGGACCTGCCGATGACGGTCGAGGGCAACACCATCGACCTCAGCCTGACCAGCAATCCCAACCTGGCGCCTCCCGGCTGGTACATGCTGTCGGTGGTGGACGCGAACGGCGTTCCGTCGGTGTCCAAGTGGGTGCGCATCGGCGGGAGCGGCCAGGTCGCGGCGGCCCGGGTGCAGCAGTTCGCTGAGGACCTGACCGAGGTTCCGGCGAGCGAGAAGAGCACGGTGAGCCCGAGGAGCACCGCCAGGACCGACATCCAGCACCACCAGGGGCACAAGGGCCACAAGATGCCCGCCGGCTTCGACGGCTGCGACCACTCCTACGGCACCATCAGCCAGTGCGTGCCGTGGACCTTCCCGAAGAAGGTGGACAAGATCGCCGAGCGGTGCGACTGGCTCAAGAAGAAGGGCTACGGCACCGGCCTCCCGGTCGGCGGCCGTGACCGCCACGGCCTGGACCGCAACAAGGACGGCATCGCCTGTGGAAAGGGCGACGTGAGGAGGACGTAGGGCTAGCGGTCGCCCGCGAACTCCTCCAGGGCGCGCTCCACGATGGCCTCCAGCTGTTCGTGGTGCGCGCCCTTCCAGTACGCCCGCCCGCACTCCCGGCACTGCGCGAACACGTCGTACGACCGCTGCGTGCCGTGCTTCAGCTGGTGGGCGACCTCGTCCTTGCTCGCCTCCTTCAGCAGCCCGTTGCACGCGGTGCAGCGCGTCCACGGGTGCAGCTCGGGCGCGAACCGGTCGAGGACGTCCCGGAGTTGGTCGTCGGGGCGGGTGCTGTACACGAACGCGCCGGCCCACAGTTCGCGGCGGCGCAGCAGGCCGCGGTCGCGGCTGAGCATGACCCGCTTCTCGGCGGCGGAGCGGGCGGCGAGCGCCGGGTCGCCGATGTCGGTGGACTCGTACGCCGTGTCCACGCCGAGCAGGCGCAGCCGGCGGGCGAGGGTGCCGAGGTGGACGTCGAGGAGGAAGCGCAGGGGCGCCCCCGGAACCCGCTGCGGGCGCTCGACCGGGCGGACGCTCACCGCCTCGCCGTGCGCCGGGATGTGCGAGACCGGCACCGGACGGCCGTCGACGACCAGCGCGCCGACCTCGGTCAGCGGGACGCCGAGCGACTCGACGACGTGCCCCAGGGTGGAGACCCCGTCGACGGCGAGGGGGCGGACGCCCCCGCGCCGGGCGTGCGGGACGAACAGGGCAAGCTCGGGCGCGACTTCGACGTGGATCTCGGGTGTGCTCACTCGGTCAGGATGGCACGGGGGAGCGGCGGAGCCTCAGGGGTTTTCCCGGGGGAGGCCGTGCTGGAGGACCGCGAGGGCGCGGTCGACGAGGGAGGTGAGGTCGTCCTGGTGGCCCCGCTCGGCCCAGTACAGGGACGCCTCCATCAGCCCGCCGATGAGGGCCATCGCGTAGACCCGCACCTCCAGGCCGTCGGGATCGCGGCCGGTGCGCTCGCCGATGGCGGCGCAGAGCGTGCGGCCGGTGACCGACATGCTCTCCATCATCCGGGAGCGCACCGCGGGGACCTCGACCATCAGCCGGGTGCGCAGCCGCGCCACCTCGACGTCCTCGTCGACGCCGGTGCGTATGGCCTCGCGCATCACGTGCCGGATGCTCTCCGGCCAGGGTTCCTCGGCGGGCCGGGACCGCAGGCCCTCCAGCAGGACCGGGTCGTACTCGTCCGTGAGGACGATGTCCTCCTTGGTCGGGAAGTAGCGGAAGACGGTCGACGGTGACACCTCGGCCCGCTCGGCGATCTGCTCGATCGTGGTGGCCTCGTACCCGTGCTCCGTGACCAGCGCGTAGGTCGCCGAGCGGATCGCCTCGCGCGTCTTGATCTTCTTGCGTTCGCGGAGGCCGAGCCGGGGGCGGTCGGCGGGGGCGAGGGGGGAACGTGCGGCCGTCATGCTGGTCATTGTCGGGCATCGGCCGTCGGGGCGGCCATGCCTGGCGCGTCGGCTTCCGTGCGGCGCGCCGTCCCCGGCAGGAACACGGCCGCCAGCAGCGCCGAGACCAGGGCGGCGACACCGCACACGATCAGGACCAGGCCCATGCCGTGGACGTACACGCCGTTCGCCGAGGCGGCGAGGGGCGCGGAGCCCGCCCGCTCGGCGATCAGGTGGGCGGCGACCACCGAGTCCCCGGCGGTGTCGGCGGCCCCCGCGGGCAGACCGGTCACGTCGAGACGGTCGCGGAAGGCGGCGGAGAGCAGGCTGCCGAGCACCGCGATGCCGATCGCCGCGCCGACCTGACGGAAGGTCATCAGCAGGTCGGAGCCGCTGCCGGCGTGGTCGGCGGGCAGGGTGGCGAGCGCCCGGTCATGGCCGGCAGGAGGGCTAAGCCGAAGCCCAGGCCGGTGATCACGAGCCACAGCGCGGTGAAGCCGTATCCGGAGCCGGTCGCGGTGCGGCCGCCGAGGAGGCCGGCGAAGGCGAGGACCGCCAGGCCCGCGGCGACCGAGGCGCGCGCCCCGAACCGGGCGGCGCGGGGGCGGGACCGCCTTCGCGGCCACCGTGAAGCCGCCGACCAGCGGGAGCAGGCGGATGCCGGTGCCGAGGGCGTCGTTGCCCTGGACGGCCTGGAGGTAGGGCGGCAGGACGAACAGCAGCCCGGACAGGACGAACATCACCAGGGTCGCGGCGACGGTGCTGAGCAGGAAGCAGCGGTGGACGAGGAGGGGCGATGCGTTGTCATGATGGTCTCCGCTGTCGGGGTGGTCGTCGGCGCACGCGAAAGGGCCACGGCTCGCAAGCCGTGGCCCTGGGAGGAGGCGGAAGAAGGTCTACGCGTGCTGGTACGCCACCAGCGAGATGCCGACGTAGTGCACGACGAAGGCGGCCAGCGTGAAGGAGTGGAAGACCTCGTGGAAGCCGAACCACCGCGGTGAGGGGTTGGGCCGCTTGATGCCGTAGATCACGCCGCCCGCGCTGTAGAGCAGGCCGCCGACGACGACGAGGACCAGCACGGCGATGCCGCCGGTGCGCAGGAAATCCGGCAGGAAGAAGACGGCCGCCCAGCCCATCGCGATGTAGCAGGGGGTGTAGAGCCAGCGCGGTGCGCCGACCCAGAACACCCGGAACACGATCCCGGCCACCGCGGCGGCCCAGATGCCCCACAGCAGCCACTGGCCCTTGGCCTCCGGCAGGAGCAGCAGGGTGAGCGGGGTGTAGGTGCCCGCGATGATCAGGAAGATGTTCGCGTGGTCGAGGCGGCGCAGGATGCCGTCCATGCGCGGGGACCAGTTGCCCCGGTGGTACAGCGCGCTCACACCGAACAGCAGGCACGCGGTGAGGGCGTAGATGCCGCAGGCGACGCGGCCGCGCGCGGAGTCGGCGAGCGCGGTGAGCACGAGGCCCGCGATGAGGGCGGCCGGGAACATGCCGAGGTGCAGCCAGCCGCGGAGCTTGGGCTTGACCGGATGCGGCAGGGAGAGCGCGACGGGACCGCGGCCGGCGGCCGGCGTGTCCGTGGGCGCGTCAGGGGCGGACGCAGTCATGCGCCGCATCGTACCTACGGAACCGTAAGTAACGGATCGGTCGGGCGAGATGAGGCACGAAGAGTGGCCATCATCTCACGGTCACCCCCACGTGTGGGAAGAGTGCCCCGGGGGTACACGTGGCGAGCCTCACCCTGCTCATCTGTGACGTCCTCTGGACAGATGCGCTGGAGCGTCGGATGATCAAATGAGTGCGGTCGGCACCGGATGAGCGCTCAGCAGCTCGCTGCGAAGCATCCGGGCCGCGGCCCCCACGGGGCAGACAAGGACAAAATCCCTCACCTAGGAGCGATCGTGGCGCGCGACATCGCGGCTCCCCCCGTCATCCCCACCCAGCACCAGGAACTGATCTCGTGGGTGAACGAGATCGCCGAACTGACGCAGCCGGACAACGTGGTCTGGTGTGACGGATCCGAGGCCGAGTACCAGCGGCTCTGCGATGAGCTGGTCGAGAAGGGCACCTTCCGGAAACTCGACCCGATCAAACGCCCGAACTCCTACTACGCGGCCTCCGACCCGACCGACGTCGCCCGGGTCGAGGACCGCACCTTCATCTGCTCCGAGAAGGAGCAGGACGCGGGCCCGACCAACCACTGGAAGGCCCCCGCCGAGATGCGGGAGATCTTCCAGGGCGAGAAGGGCCTCTTCCGCGGCTCGATGCGCGGCCGGACCATGTACGTCGTGCCCTTCTGCATGGGCCCGCTCGGCTCCCCGCTCTCCGCGATCGGCGTCGAGATCACCGACTCGGCCTACGTCGCCGTCTCCATGCGCACCATGACCCGGATGGGCCGGCCGGTTCTGGACGAGCTCGGCTCCGAGGGCTTCTTCGTGAAGGCCGTGCACACCCTCGGCGCCCCGCTGGAGCCCGGCCAGCAGGACGTCCCGTGGCCCTGCAACCAGACCAAGTACATCTCCCACTTCCCGGAGACCCGCGAGATCTGGTCCTACGGTTCCGGCTACGGCGGCAACGCCCTGCTCGGCAAGAAGTGCTACGCCCTGCGCATCGCCTCCGTCATGGCCCGCGACGAGGGCTGGCTCGCCGAGCACATGCTCATCCTCAAGCTCACCCCGCCGCAGGGCGAGTCCAAGTACGTCGCCGCCGCCTTCCCGAGCGCCTGCGGCAAGACCAACCTCGCCATGCTCGAGCCGACGATCTCCGGCTGGACGGTCGAGACGATCGGCGACGACATCGCCTGGATGCGCTTCGGCGAGGACGGCCGCCTGTACGCCATCAACCCCGAGGCCGGCTTCTTCGGCGTCGCGCCCGGCACCGGCGAGCACACCAACGCCAACGCGATGAAGACGCTGTGGGGCAACTCGGTCTTCACGAACGTGGCGCTCACGGACGACAACGACATCTGGTGGGAGGGCATGACGGAGGAGACCCCGGCCCACCTCACCGACTGGAAGGGCAACGACTGGACGCCGGAGTCCGGGACGCCCGCCGCCCACCCCAACGCCCGCTTCACCGTCCCCGCGGCCCAGTGCCCGATCATCGCGCCCGAGTGGGAGGACCCCAAGGGCGTGCCGATCTCGGCGATCCTCTTCGGCGGGCGCCGCGCCACAGCCGTCCCGCTGGTGACCGAGTCCTTCGACTGGAACCACGGCGTTTTCCTCGGTGCCAACGTGGCCTCCGAGAAGACCGCCGCCGCCGAGGGCAAGGTCGGTGAGCTGCGCCGCGACCCGTTCGCCATGCTGCCGTTCTGCGGCTACAACATGGGCGACTACATGGGCCACTGGATCGACGTCGCCAAGGACAAGGACCCGTCCAAGCTGCCGAAGATCTACTACGTCAACTGGTTCCGCAAGGACGACGAGGGCAAGTTCGTCTGGCCCGGCTTCGGCGAGAACTCCCGCGTCCTGAAGTGGATCGTGGAGCGCCTGGAGGGCAGGGCCGAGGGCGTCGAGACGCCGATCGGCATCCTGCCGACCAAGGAGGCCCTGGACACCGACGGCCTGGAGCTGGCCGACAAGGACCTGGACCTCCTGCTCACCGTCGACAAGGAGGTGTGGCGCGAGGAGGCCGCCCTGGTCCCCGAGCACCTCAACACCTTCGGCGACCACACGCCCAAGGAGCTGTGGGACGAGTACCGCGCACTGGTGCAGCGCCTGGGCTGAGTGAGCCCACCCAAGACGCCGCGGCCGGCTCCGATCGTGCCCTGACCAGCAACATCGTCACGGCCGGCCGCGGTGAGCACCATGGACCGGCGAGGCTCCGCACAACGGCGTGCGGGGCCCTGGGCCCGCCGTCGTCCTCCGTCCGCCCCGACGCGAGGACGACGGCGGGCCCTCGCCCGTCGGCCGGCCGGGGCGTGGGTGGTCCGGGCGGTGAGCTGGCGGTGGACGAGATCCCCGCTCGTGCCCTCGAAGCGGACCCAGGATGTCGAGGACGTCCTCCGTCACCGGCGCCACCGACATCGGAACGCGTCCCGCACGCGTCGTTCGAAGGGATCGCGTCACTGCGCCGCAGAGTGGGCGCGGCCGTCGACGCGGATGTGCCGTTCATGGCGCCCGGTCCGCGCGTCGCTGCGGGTGCACGCGGACCGGGGCCGTTCGAGGGACCCCAGAGGGGTCAGCCGGCGGCGGTCAGTTCCTCTTCCGCCAGCGCGGCGGCGTGCGCGTCCATGCGCTGTGCCGCCAGGATCGCCGCCGCCGTGTCCGCGCGGGACGCCGCGACGACGAGCGCGCGGCCCGCCAGCGTGTGCGCCCGCTGGTGGAGCGCCGCCAGCGGCGGCTCGGACCGGTTGGCGGTCGGGGTCGTACGGACCGGCGTCCGTCCTCCCCGCAGCCGGGCCACCTGCTGCGCGAGCCGTTCGGCCGCGTTGTCCAGGTCGGTGGACGGTGCCGGCGCGCGCAGCTCGTCGGTGACGGCGAGCAGCGCGGCGAGATGGCCCGCGAGCTGGATGTCCAGCTCCTCCTCGCGGGACCGGTGAGGGAAGTCGGAGGTGGCGCCGGCCATCGTGCTGTGGACCGACTTGGTGCGGATCGGTTCGTACATGAGGATGGCCTCCCGTGCTCTGACAGGAAGCCATCCTAGCTTAGATTCCGTCTAAAGTTGAGCCGACCGCAAGATCAGACCTGTGTGACCACGCAGGGTGAGCTCAGGGCTGGCTGTAGCCGTCCAGGAAGCGACCGATGCGGCCCATCGCGTCCCGCAGGTCCGTCACCGTCGGCAGGGTCACCACCCGGAAGTGGTCCGGCTCCGGCCAGTTGAAGCCGGTGCCCTGGACGACCATGATCTTCTCCCGCCGTAGCAGGTCCAGGACCATCCGCCGGTCGTCCTTGATCTTGAACACCGTCGGGTCCAGCCGCGGGAAGAGGTACAGCGCCCCCTTCGGCCGTACGCACGTCACGCCTGGGATCTGGGTGAGCAGCTCGTACGCCGTGTCCATCTGCTCCTTGAGCCGCCCGCCCGGCAGGACGAGGTCGTTGATGGACTGGCGTCCGCTCAGTGCGGCCACGACCCCGTGCTGCCCCGGCATGTTGGCGCACAGCCGCATGTTCGCCAGAATCGTCAGGCCTTCGATGTAGGAGTCGGCGTGGGCGCGCGGGCCGGAGATGGACATCCAGCCGACCCGGTAGCCGGCCACCCGGTACGCCTTCGACATGCCGTTGAAGGTGAGGGTCAGCAGGTCCGGGGCGACCGCGGCGGTCGGGGTGTGCCGGGCGCCGTCGTAGAGGATCTTGTCGTAGATCTCGTCGGAGCAGACCAGCAGGTTGTGGCGGCGGGCGATGTCCGTCAGACCGCGGATCATCGCCTCGTCGTACACCGCGCCCGTCGGGTTGTTCGGGTTGATGATGACGATCGCCTTGGTGCGGTCGGTGACCTTGCGCTCGACGTCCGCGAGGTCCGGCATCCAGTCCGACTGCTCGTCGCAGCGGTAGTGGACGGCCGTGCCGCCGGAGAGTGAGACCGCCGCCGTCCACAGCGGGTAGTCCGGCGCCGGGACGAGGACCTCGTCGCCGTCGTCCAGCAGGCCCTGCATCGCCATCACGATCAGCTCGGAGACCCCGTTGCCGATGAAGACGTGCTCGACGTCGGTCTCGATGCCCAGGGTCTGGTTGTGCATGACGACCGCCCGGCGCGCGGCCAGCAGGCCCTTCGCGTCGCCGTAGCCGTGGGCCGAGGAGACGTTGCGGAGGATGTCCTCCAGGATCTCCGGCGGGCAGTCGAAGCCGAAGGCGGCCGGGTTCCCGGTGTTCAGCTTGAGGATGCGGTGCCCTGCCGCTTCCAGGCGCATCGCCTCCTCGAGAACCGGGCCCCGGATCTCGTAACAGACGTTGGCGAGCTTCGTCGACTGGATCACCTGCATGACTGGGAGCTTACGGCTCGGTAACGCTCCGCGGGGGGTGTTTTCCGCCACGTGAGACGAGCGGTTTGTGGGGGTATCGCCGTCCGCTGTCCCAGGCGCACCACCGGTATCTACAATGCGCGGTCATGTCCAGGCCAGGTGAAAGTGGGATGCCCCCGGTGCGGCCGAATGTGTACCTCCCGAGCGGCGAGGACGCGCCGGCGTACGACGGGTATGCCGATCCGGCCGTCGCGCACGGCTGGCAGAACGCGTACGACGAGACGGCCGAGCTGCCTCGTGTCGGCGCCGCGGCCGGCTCCCCGGCCGACGGGGCGGGTGGCCGTGCCGACCGGCGGCGTGCGGCACGCCGGCCGGGCCGTGTGGCGGTCGGCGCCGGGGCGCTCGGGGTCGTGTCCGTGGCGGCTCTGATCGCGGGGCTGACCCTTTCCGGGGGCGCCGAGGACGCGGAACACGGGAGGCCGGACGGCACGCGGTCGGCATCCGGCGAGCCGGCGGCGCCCGCGGAGTCCGTGTCTCCGTCCGTCTCGGGCTCCGCCGGTACCGCGGAGCCGGCGCGCGATGCGTCTGCCGGGCCGAGTGCCGGGCCGTCCGCGAGCGCCACCGCGTCCGAGGCGCCCGCTGCGTCCCCTTCGGCGAGCGCGGTCACGAGTTCCGCGCCGGCCGCCGTGAGTTCCCCTTCCGCGTCTCCCTCCGGCAAGACCAACGGGAAGGGGCGGGGTCCGGGGGCTTCCAAAGGCCCCCGGTAGGTGGGTGCGCTCCTCCTGAGCCGGGCGTACCGCGGGCGGGGCTTCCAGGGGGCCCCGGTGGGCGGGTGCGCCTCCTGAATCGGAGGTTCCGCGGGGCGCCCGGTCCCGGCTGAAAAGCGGTCCTTGTCGTCTCCCCTCCGCGCACTAACAATGCGCATGACAAACCAGCGGGCGACCGGAAGATCTCCGGTCGCCTCGTCATAAGAGGGGACCCCCACATGAGAAAGCCTCTCGTCGCCGCGCTCTTCGCCCTGGCGATCGCCGGGGCCGGCGCGGCACCCGCGGTCGCGGCGCCCGTGACCGCGGCTCCGGCGGCCACCGCCGAGCCGACGGCCGCCGAGCCGACGGCCGCGGAGCGGGCCGACGCCCGGGCCGCGTCGCCGGCCCTCCAGGCCGTCACCCTCGCCGGGACCGTCGCGCTGAGCAACTGTTCCGGGTCCGTCGTGCGCTTCCCGAAGTCCCTCGACACCGACCCGGCGCTCGTGCTCACCAACGGCCACTGCCTGGAGACCGGCTTCCCGGCGCCCGGCCAGGTGATCGTCAACCGCGCCTCCAGCCGCACCTTCGGCCTGCTGAACTCCGCCGGCACCCGCGTCGCCACGCTGCGCGCCAGCAAGATCGCCTACGCGACGATGACCGACACGGACGCGACGATCTACCAGCTCACCACCAGCTACGCGACCATCCGGAACTCCTACGGCATCAGCGCGCTCACCGTCCAGGACACCCACCCCACCGCCGGCACCGCGATCACGGTCGCCTCCGGCTACTGGAAGCGGCTCTACAGCTGCACCATCGACGGGTTCGTGTACCGGCTGAAGGAGGGCGACTGGACCTGGAAGGACTCGGTCCGCTACACCTCCGCCTGCCAGACGATCGGCGGCACCTCCGGCTCGCCGGTGATCGACCAGGCCACCGGCAGGGTCGTCGCCGTCAACAACACCGGCAACGAGGACGGCGCGACCTGCACGGTGAACAACCCCTGCGAGGTCGACGAGAGCGGCGGCGTCACCGTCCGCCAGGGCATCAACTACGCCCAGCAGACCTACCAGTTCCCCGCCTGCTTCACGACCCGCAACCAGCTGAACCTCAGCGCGAGCGGCTGCACCCTGCCCAAGCCGTAAGGGTCTACGACGGGGTCCTGCGCACCGCCCGCCCCGCCAGTACGTCGGTCCGCCGCCCGTCCTCGATCACGAACCGACCGTCGACCAGGACGTACGGGATGCCGGTGGGCGGCGTGCGCGGGGCGTCGTAGGTGGAGCCCGCCGCGACCGTGCGCGGGTCGAAGAGGACCAGGTCGGCCCGGTACCCCTCACGGACCAGCCCGCGGTCCGGCAGCCGCAGCCGGGCCGCCGGGCGCCCCGTGAGGTGAGCGACGCACTCCTCCAGCGACAGCACCCCCAGCTCCCGGACGTAGTGGCCGAGGTAGTGGGGGAAGGTGCCGTAGGCGCGCGGATGCGGCTTGGCGCCCTGGAGGATGCCGTCCGAGCCCCCGGTGTGCACCCGGTGGCGCATGATCGCCCGGACGTTCTCCTCGTGGCCGACGTGTTGCAGGATCGTCGGGGCCAGCCGGTCCTGCAGCAGGAGGCGGCGGGCGGTGGTCCACGGGGCCTCGCCGCGCAGGTCCGCCGACTCCTGGACCGTGCGGCCGACGTACGCGCCGAGGCCGGGGCTGCCGACGCCCGAGATCTCGATCGTGTCCCACTCGACGGGCACGCCGTGGCAGCCGTCCGCGCCGAGGACCTCCAGGTGGTGGCGGATCCGTTCGGCGGTCTCCTCGTCCGCCAGCCGCCGCAGCACCGCCTCGGGCCCGCCCTCGCTCGCCCAGCTCGGCAGCAGCGCCACGAGCGTGGTACAGCCGGGCGTGTACGGATACGTGTCGAGGGTGATGTCGGCGCCCGCGGCCAGCGCGTCGTCCAGGAGGGCCAGCAGCTCCGGCGCACGGCCCTTGTTCACGCCGAAGTTCATCGTGGCGTGGGCGAGGTGGAGCGGACAGCCCGCCTCCCGGGTCAGCGCCACCATCTCCTCGTACGCCTCCAGGGCGCCCGCGCCGTAGGAGCGGTGGTGCGGGCAGTAGTAGCCGCCGTACGAGGCCACCACCCGGCACAGCTCGGTCAGCTCGGCCTCCTTGGCGTACATGCCGGGCGTGTAGGTGAGGCCGGAGGACAGGCCGACCGCGCCCTGCTCCAGCCCCTCGGCCACCAGCCGCCGCATCCGGTCCAGCTCCTCGGGCGTCGCCTCGCGGTCCTCCCAGCCGACGGCGAGCGCGCGGACGGTCCCCTGGGGGATCAGATAGGCCGCGTTGACGGCGATGCCCCGGTCCAGCCGGTCCAGGTACTCGCCCACCGACCGCCAGTCGAAGTCGATGTCGTCGCCGTGGCCGTTCCAGCCTGCGATCGCACGGCGCACCTCGTCGAGCGTGCGGTCGTCGACGGGCGCGTACGACAGCCCGTCCTGACCGAGGACCTCGAGCGTGACGCCCTGCGCGGCCTTCGCGCTGTGGTCGGGGTCGCGCAGCAGGGCGAGGTCGCTGTGGGCGTGCATGTCGATGAAGCCGGGGGAGAGGACCAGCCCCTCCGCGTCCAGCTCCCGCATCGCCCGGGGCCGCTGGCAGCCCGCCGCCGCGGCCTCCTTGACGACGGACACGATCCGCCCGCGGTCGACCACCACGTCGGCGCGGTACGACGGTTCGCCGGAGCCGTCCACGACGTCCGCGTCCCGGATGACGAGCTCTTCCACGCCTGACCTCCTAGAAGAACGTGCGGATGTAGTCGACGACCGTGCCGTCGGCCTCGGCCAGCGGGATCAGCGCCCACTTGTCGAAGGACGTGCACGGGTGGGACAGGCCCAGGCCGACCCAGTCGCCGACCTCCAAATCCGCCTCGCCGGTGGTGCGCAGCCAGGCGTGCTGGTCGGACAGGGCGGTGACCGAGACACCGGTGGCGGGGCGCTCCGCGCCGTCCCGGCGGATCACCTGGGCGAAGGGCAGGTCCAGGTCGTAGGCCGCGTCGCGCTTGCCCGCGTTGACGAAGGCCTGGTCGGCGGAGGGCCGGGAGACGACCTGCGTCCACAGGCGGAACGCCGGTTCCAGAGCGCCCTCCTCGGGGACGCGGTTGAAGGGCGTCAGCTTGCGGTAGTGGCCGTCGTCGTGCGAGACGTAAGCGCCCGAGCGCAGCAACTTCAGCACGGGAAGGGAGAGTTCGGGGATCTCGGCGAAGACGTCGGCGACCGCGTCGAACCACGCGCTGCCGCCCGCGCTCACCACGATCTCCTCCACGCCCGCGAACCGCCCCGCCTTGTCGAACTCCACGGCCAGGGCGACCAGCCGGCCCAGCCAGGCCCGCACCCGCTCGGCGTCGGCCTGCGGGACCTCGCCCTCGTAGCCCGCCACACCCACCAGCCGCAGGCCGCGCGCGCCGGCCACCGCGTCCGCGACCGCGGCGCACTCCGCCTCCGTCCGCGCGCCGGTGCGGGCGCCCTCGCCGGCGGCCAGTTCGACGACCACGTCGAGCGGGCGCCGCGCCCCGCGCAGGGCCGCGTCCATCAGCTCGACCCCGCGGACGGAGTCGACGTAGCAGACGAGGCGGAAGGCGTCGTCGGCGTCGAGCCGGCCGGAGATCCAGCGCAGGGCCGCCGGGTCCACGACCTCGTTCGCCAGGAAGACCCGCCGGACGCCGTACGCCACCGCCACCCGTACCTGGTGGGGGACCGCGAGGGTGATGCCCCACGCGCCGTGGTCGATCTGCCGTTGGAAGAGCTGCGGGGCCATGGAGGTCTTGCCGTGCGGGGCGAAGGCCAGGCCGTGGCGGGTCGCGTAGGTCTCCATCAGCTCCAGGTTGTGGGTCAGGCGCTCGGCGGACAGGGCGAGGACGGGGGTGGTGAAGCCGCCGGTGAAGAGGTTGCGGCGCTGGGCGGCCAGTTCGCCGACCGTGAGCCCGTCGGCGTCCGGCGGAAGGCCCTTGAAGCGGTGGTCGACACGCGCCTCGGCGAGACGGGCGACGGCTTCGGTACCGGTGTCCAGGGCCATACAAGCCTCCTGAAGTGGTGCGTTGCACTGACTGCAACACTCATTGCGTATATCGCTGAGGGCTGTCTAACATCTCGGCGAACCCGGGGTCAACGGAGCCGCCGCCCCCACGCACGACCTGCCGAGACTGGAGCTACGACCATCGTGACCGCCACCGGACCCTGCAACGCCCCCGACGTCGTGGACGTCGTCGCGCTCGGCGAGTCCATGGTCGCCTTCCTGCCCTCCCGGCCCGGGCGCCTCGCCGACGTCCCCTCCTTCGACCGGGCCATCGGCGGCGCGGAGTCCAACGTGGTGTGCGCCCTGGCGGCCGCCGGGCACCCGGCGCGCTGGGTCAGCCGCGTCGGAGCCGACGGCTTCGGGGACCACCTCGTCGAGACCGTCGGCTCGTACGGGGTCGACGTGACGTCCGTACGGCGGGACGCCGGCCGCCCGACCGGCGTCTACTTCCGCACCGCCGGGGACCGGGCCGCGGACGACCACGAGGTGGCGTACTACCGGGCCGGGTCGGCGGCCTCCGCGATGTCGGCCGGGAACACGGACCTGGCGGCCGTGCGCGCCGGGCGCGTGCTGCACCTGACCGGAATCACCGCGGCCCTGTCCGACGACTGTCTCGGGCTGCTGCGGGAGGCCATGGCGCCCGGCCCCGGCCGGCCGCTCATCTCCTTCGACGTCAACCACCGGCCCGGCCTCTGGCAGGACGGCGCCGGCCCCCGGGTGCTGCGGGAACTGGCGCGTGGCGCCGACCTGGTGTTCGTCGGCGAGGACGAGGCGGAGCAGGTGTGGGACCTGCGGGGCGCCGACGCCGTCCGGGCGGCGTTCCCCGACCCCGAGGTGCTCGTCGTGAAGCAGGGCGCGCGCGGGGCGACCGTCTTCGCCGAGGGGAGCGCCCACCACGTCCCCGCCCCGCGGGTCGACGTCGTCGCCGCCGTCGGCGCCGGGGACGCCTTCGCCGCCGGCTTCCTCTCCGCAACCCTGCGCGGACTGCCCGTACGGGAGCGGCTGCGGCACGGACACCTGGTGGCGGCCGCCACCCTCACCGTGCCCGGCGACCTCGCCGTCCCCCCTCCCCGCGACCTCGCCGACCGGCTGGCCGCCCTCGACGAGGAGACGTGGGGGACACTTCGACTCGGCCCCGGCTGGACCGAAGCCGCGCAGGCCCCGGAGGAGGTACGCACCCCATGAGCCAGACCGTCGACCGCGCCCTGAGCATCCTGCCGCTGCTCGCCGAGGGCCCCGCCGACCTCGGACAGGTCGCCGACCGCCTCGGCGTGCACAAATCAACGGCGCTGCGCCTGCTGCGCACCCTCCACGAGCACGGGCTCGTCTACCGCCAGTCCGACCAGCGCTACCGACTCGGCGCCCGCCTCTTCGCCCTCGCCCAGGAGGCGATGGAGAACCTCGACATCCGCGAGATCGCCCACCCCCACCTGGTCCGGCTCAACGAGCGGTGCGGACACACCGTCCACCTCGCCGTGTACGAGGAGGGCGAGGTCCTCTACATCGACAAGGTGGACAGCCGCTACCCGGTGCGGATGTACTCGCGGATCGGCAAACCCGTCGCGATCACCGTCGCCGCGGTCGCCAAGCTGCTCCTGGCCGACCTGCCCGAACCCGAGCGGCGCGCGGTCGCCGAGAAACTCGACTACCCCCTGTACACGGCCCGTTCCACCGCCAACGCCCCCGCCTTCCTGCGTGAGTTGGAGAAGGTGCGCGAACAGGGCTGGGCCACCGACCTCGGCGGCCACGAGGAGTCCATCAACTGCGTCGCCGCGCCGATCCGCGGCGCCGACGGCCGGGTGGTCGCCGCGATGTCGGTCTCCGCGCCGAACGTCGTCGTCACCGCCGACGAACTCCTCACCCTGCTCCCGCAGGTGCGCCGCACGGCGGACGACATCAGCGGCGAGTACTCCGGAAGAACCCCAGTGAAGGACCCCGCATGACGGACAAGACCGCACTCACCCCCAGCACCCACACCACCCCGCCCGCGAAGTTCTCGCACGGCGTGCGCAAGGGCAACATCCTCCAGGTCGCGGGCCAGGTCGGCTTCCTCCCCGCCGAGGACGGCAAGCCCCCGACGCCCGCCGGGCCCACCCTGCGCGAGCAGACCCTCCAGACCTTCGCCAACGTCAAGGCGATCCTCGAGGAGGGCGGCGCGAGCTGGGACGACGTGATGATGATCCGCGTCTACCTCACGGACGTGGACCACTTCGCCGAGATGAACGAGATCTACAACGCCTACTTCGAGGAGCAGGGCCTCACCCAGCCGCCCGCCGCGCGCACGACGGTCTACGTCGGCCTCCCCGCCGGGCTCCTCATCGAGATCGACGCGCTCGCCGTGCTCGGCTGAGCAGCTGACGGTCGTTCGCCTCCCCACACCCACGACGACGGCACGGCGCCCCCTGTCCCAGGGCGCGCCGTGCCGCGATCCCCCCTGCCCGAAAGCTGCATGTACTTACCCAGAGGACCCCCTTATGCCCCACCCGCTCGCGGCCACCGCTCCCGTCGAAGCCCCGCCCCACACCGGCGGCCTGCTCCTGCTCCTCGACGGCACCGCCGGACTCCTGACGGTCGCCGCCGTCGGTATCGCCCTCCTCCTCTTCCTGATCATCAAGGTCAGACTCCAGCCGTTCGTCGCCCTCCTCGCCGTGTCCATAGCCGTCGGCCTGCTCGCCGGCCTGTCGGTCACCGAACTCTTCGGCACCGTCCAGCGGTCGGCCGCCGTCTCCACCATCGAGTCCGGCATGGGCGGCATCCTCGGCCACGTCGCGATCATCATCGGCCTGGGCACCATGCTCGGCGCGGTCCTCGAGGTCAGCGGCGGCGCCGAGGTCCTGGCCTCGCGCCTGCTGGGCCTGTTCGGCGAGAAGCGGGCGCCGCTCGCGATGGGCATGACCGGCCTCGTCTTCGGCATCCCGGTCTTCTTCGACGTCGGCATCTTCGTCCTCGCGCCGATCGTCTACGCCGCCGCCAAGCGCTCCGGCAGGTCGATCCTGCTGTACTGCCTTCCGCTGCTCGCCGGTCTGTCGATGACCCACGCCTTCCTGCCCCCGCACCCGGGCCCGGTGGCGGCCGCCGGCCTCCTCCACGTCGACCTCGGCTGGGTCATCCTCATGGGCGTCGTCTGCGGCATCCCCGCGGTGCTCGCGGCCTGGGCGTACTCGGCGTGGATCGGCCGTCGCCTCTTCGTCGCCGTGCCGCAGGACATGGTCGAGGCCGCGGCGGAGGCCCGGCTCGCCGTCGTCGAGGAGCAGCGGGCGCAGGGCGTCGAGCCGCGCGAGGACCCGGTGCCGCTGGGCACGGTCCTCGGCATCATCGGTACGCCGCTGGTGCTGATCCTCGCGGCCACCTTCTCCTCGATCGCCCTTGCCCCCTCCACCGGCCGCTCGGTCGTCGAGTTCTTCGGCAGCCCCTTCGTGGCCCTGACCATCGCCCTGCTGCTCGCCTACTACCTGCTCGGCATCCGGCGCGGCTGGTCCCGCAAGTCCCTGGAGACCGTCTCCACGGCCTCGTTGAAGCCGGTCGGCAACATCCTGCTGGTCGTCGGCGCGGGCGGCGTCTTCGGCGCCGTCCTGAAGGCGAGCGGGGTGGCCCAGGCCCTCTCGGACACCTTCAACGACGTCGGCCTGCCGGTGATCGTCCTGTCGTACCTGATCTCGGTGGTGCTGCGGGTCGCCCAGGGCTCGGCGACGGTGGCCATCGTGACGACGGCGGGCATCGTGGCCCCCCTCCTCGCCGAGGGCGACCACTCCCAGGCCTTCGTCGCCCTCGTCATCATGTCCATCTCGGCCGGCTCCATCTTCGCCTCGCACGTGAACGACGGCGGCTTCTGGATGGTGGCGAAGTACTTCGGCATCAGCGAGCGGGACACCCTGAAGACGTGGACCGTGCTGGAGACGGTGCTGTCGGTGGTGGGCTTCGTGGCGGCCGCCGTGCTGAGCCTGCTCGTGTAGGCGTCTGATAACGAAGTTGGGGGCTGGCTGTGTCCGGCACAGGATCGTCGACCATACTGCCCGCTGTGGAGCAGCGCATAGGTTCGAGCAGCCAGCCCCTGGAGGGCGCCGGATTCGACCCGGCATTCATCCCCGGGCTCACCTCGCCCGTGACCGCGGAGCCGGAGGACGCCGGGTCGGAGCCGACCGAGGCGGAGAGCACCGGGACGGACGGCGACGAGGCGGTCGTCGGCAAGGGCGCCGCCTCCGAGGCCGAACCGGCCGACGACGGCGAGGAGGAGACGGGGGAGACCCCCGACGGCCCCGTCTTCGAGGCCGCCGACCGCCGGGCGCGGATCACCGCCGACGCCAGGGGCGTCCGTCTCCGCCTCGACGAGGAGTCGTGCGAGTTCCGCTGGGACGAGATCGGCGCGGTGGAGACGGAGTCGCCCCGGTTCGGCAAGCGGTACACCGTCACCGTGCACACCCCCGACCGCCGTTGGTACCCGATCGAGATCGAGGCGACGGCCAGGGGGCGCTTCAAGGAGTGGGACGAGCAGCTGGACGCGGTGCTGGACGCCTACTTCGACGACAAGGCCGAGTAGCGCCGGCAGGCCCTAACCGCAGTACTGGGCCTCCTTGCCGATCGACCGGTACATGCAGTCCGCGTTCTCCAGCAGTTGGAGGACGGCGTCCTTGTTGCGCGCGGTCTCCCGCTCGATCACCTCGTCGGGCGGGTAGAACCCGCCGCCGGAGGCCGAGCCCGGGTACATCTCGAAGGTGTACCCGAAGATCTTGTGCGTGCCCCAGAGGTAGTCGTCGATCGACCCGTCCGTGATGTACAGGTCGCTCGCCTGCTCCGCGGTGTACCCGTTGCTGGCCGCCATCGAACGGCCCACCGTCGCGAAGGCGTTGCGGTCGTCCGCCGTCATCCCGGTCGTGGTGTCCGCGTACGTGTACCCGAAGGGCCACAGCACCAGCTCGCTGTACGTGTGGAAGTCGATGCCGGCCTTGATCTGCTGGGCGCCGCCGACCACCCGGCTGCGCACGAAGTTCGCCACGACCTTCACCTCGGGCGCCGACTCGGCCGCCGTGCCGCGGTACGTGTCGGAGGACGCCGAGCCCGACGATCCCCCGCAGCAGCCCCACCGGTAGGCCCAGTTGCGGTTGAGGTCCGTACCGACGTACGAGGAACCGGAGTTGGGCTGGCGGTTCTTGCGCCACGAGCGGTAGGAGCCGGTGGCGATGTCGTACTCGCCGCCGTCCGGGTTGATGTCGGGGATGATCCAGATCTCCCGGTTGTTCACCATGTTCGTGACGCGGGAGTCGGTGCCGTAACCGGCGCCCAGCTCGCGGATCAGGTACAGGGCCATCTCGACCGTCAGGTGCTCGCGGGCGTGCTGGTGGTGGGTGAACAGCACCTCCGGCTCGGCCTCGTCCGTGCCGACGTTGTCGCTGATCTTGACGGCGACGATGTCCCGGCCCTGGTACGACTTGCCGATTACCCGCTTGCTGATGACGCCCGGGTAGGCGGCGATGCGCTGGTCGATCTCCGCGGTCATCTCGGCGTAGTTGTGGTACCGCGAGTCGGCGGACGGGAAGTCGTACAGCCGCACCTCGCCCGCGGCGGTGCGGTCGGGCGCGGCACCCACCGGCGCGACCTCGTAGCCCTGCGCGCGCAGCTTCCTGATCTGGTCCGCGCGGCCGGAGACGACGACGGTCTCCTCGTCGGCCTCGTCGACGCTCACCCCGGACGCGGCGATCGCGGTGCGCATCTGGGGCGTGCTGTGGTGGATGTGAATCTCGTACTGGGCGATGTCGTCGACGCCGGCGGCCGCCTTCGGGGCGCTGCCCGCCGCCGCGTCGGTGGCCGTCGCCGAGAGGGGTGCGGCGAGGGCGAGGGCCATCAGAGCGGCGAGGGCGGCGGTTCGTCTGCCGGTGCGGGCCCTCGAGCCGGAGGAGCCGGAGCCCTGTGGGGCCGAGCCGCGCGTGCCTGAGCCGCGTATGCGGAGTCGCATGAACTCTCCTCGATTCTCCAGAAGTCCGGGATCACCGGACATGTGGGGGAGTGGAGCGGGGGGTGGTTCTTCGTGCGACGTGCGGGGTGTGCCGTGCGCTTGCCGCTGCGCTTCCCGTGCGGGATGCGGCTTGCGGGTGCTTGCGGAGGCGCGGGGTGCGGGGTGCGGGGTGCCGCTCATCGTCCGTGTCTGACATGGTCCGGTCAAGAGTGCGCCGACCGCCGGATGGCCGGATCCCTGCGCAACTCGGCCGTACGGCCGCGCGGTTGAGCCTTCCCGGCGGGTCGGGTGGCCGCGCAGTGTACGCGCGGCGGGCGTTCCCGGAGCAGTCCTCGGCAAAGGTCACCCGCGGGTGTGAGACGCGCGTGCATATATGTACGGACCGGGGAAGGCTGAGGGTCCGCACGAACAGGAGCCGCGTCCCCCAGCGCCTCCGACCACACCCTCAGAGGACTGGCTGATCATGGGCGGATCAGCGCCGCGACGGGACTGCCACCTGCCGGTGGAGACGACCAGCTTCGTCGACCGGCGGAGCGAACTGGCCGAAGGGCGTGAGCTGTTGACCAGGGCCCGGCTGGTCACCCTGACCGGCCCCGGAGGCGTCGGCAAGACCCGCCTGGCCGGCCGGATCGCGGCCCGGGTCGCCCGCGCCTTCCCCGACGGCGTGCGCTTCGTGCACCTGTCCGGCCTGTACGACCCGGCCCTCGTCCCGCACGCCGTCGCCGACGCGCTCGGCCTGCGCGACTACTCCGACCGCCCCGCGCTGGCCGCCCTGGTGGAACGCTTACGCGACCGAAGGCTGCTCCTCGTCGTCGACAACTGCGAGCACCTGCTGCCGGCCTGCGCCGAGCTCGCGGGCGCCCTGCTGCACGGCACCACCGGCGTCCGCCTGCTCGCCACCAGCCGCCACCGGCTCGGCCTCACCGAGGAACACCTCCTCGACGTCAGGCCGTTGCCGGTCCCCGACCCGGACGGCGACCTCTCCGCCGCCGACTGCTACCCGGCCCTGGCCCTGTTCGCCGACCGGGCCGCCGCCGTGGTGCCCGGCTTCCGCCTCACCGCCGCCAACCGCGCCTCCGTCGCCCGCCTGTGCCGTCGCCTCGACGGCCTGCCGCTCGCCATCGAACTGGCCGCGGTCCGCATGCGCGTCCTCGACGTCGACCAGCTCCTGCGCCGCCTCGACGACCGCTACCGCCTGCTGACGGCCGGCAGCCCCACGGTCGCCCCCCGCCACCAGACCCTCCGCGCCGCGGTCGACTGGAGCCACGACCTGTGCGGCGAGGTGGAGCAACTGGTCTGGTCCCGTCTGTCGGTCCTGGCGGGCAGCTTCGACCTGGAGACGGCGGAGGCGGTGTGCGGGGGCCCGGGCCGGGCCCCCGCCCCCGCGACCCCGACGGGAAGCGGAGTTCCCTGGACCGCCGCGCCTGCGCGCAGCGCGCCCGCGCCCGCCCCCGACCCGGCTCGGCCGGACGGGAAGCTGCCGTCGACCCCGCCGCCCACCTCCCGGCCCGCCGGGACGGGCGGCCGCCGGACCGAGGCCGGGGGGCCGGGAGCGGAGCCCCCGGGGACGATGCGGGTCCTTCCGCTGGAGCTCGAGCGAAGCCGGGAGCGGGGGACGGAAGGCGCGGCGGGAGCCGAAGAAGCCACGCCCCTCCACCCGCACGACGTCCTCGAAGCCGTGGCCGGCCTGGTCGACAAGTCCGTCCTCAGCCGCGAGACCGACCCCCGAGGTGGCGTCAGGTACCGCCTCCTGGACACCCTCCGCGACTACGGCCTGGAACGCCTGAGGGAACGCCCCGGTGAGGAACACGCCACCCGCCTGCGCCTGCGCGACTGGCTGCAGCACCGGGCCGCGGTCTGCGAACGCGACTGGTTCGGCCCGGACCAGCCCGGCATCGTCGCCCGCCTCCGCGCCGACCAGGACAACCTGCGCGCCGCCCTCGACTTCAGCCTCACCACCCCCGGCGAGGCCCTCGCGGGCCTGCGCCTGGCCGGCACCCTGTGGTTCCACTGGCACGCCTGCGGAGCCCCCCGCGAGGGCCGCTACTGGCTCGACCGTGCCCTGGACGCCAACCCCGAGGACACCCCGGAGCGCGCCCGCGCCCTCTGGGCCGCCGCGCTCCTCGCCGGCTGCCCCGAGGACCTCACCCGGGGCCGCCGCCGCGCCGAACAGGCCCGCGACCTGGCCCACCGCCTCGGTGACGCGGCCGAGGCGGCCCACGCCGAGTACGTCGTCGGCGTCATCCGCCTCTTCAGCGACGACCTCGCCGGGGCGCTGGACCACTTCCGGGCCGGCGTCGCACGCGGCCGCGTCCCCGGCCAACACCTCAGCCTCGTCGGCCTGGACCGCGTCGAACTCGCCTGCGCCCTGTCCTTCCTGGGCCGCGCCGACGAGGCCGTCGCCGTCTGCGAGGAGACCCGCAGACTGTGTGCGGAGCACGGCGAGCGGTGGGTGCTGTCCTACGTGGAACGGATGCTGGCCCTCGCCCACACCGTGAAGGGCGACTGGCGGCAGGCGGAACGGCACGGCCGTGAGGCGCTGCGCCTGAAGCTGGCGGTGCACGACATCCTCGGCATGGGCCTCACCCTGGACCTGCTGGCCCGTATCGCCGCCGAGCGCGGCGCCCACGAGCACGCCGCCGTCCTGATCGGCGGCGCCGACCGCGCCTGGGCCGACGTCGACAGCAGCCGCTGGGGCTCCGCGGCTCTCAACGCCACCCGGCGCGGCAGCGAGGAACGGGCCCGCCGCGCGCTGGGCCGCACCGCCTTCCGCCGGGCCTACGAGCGGGGCGCAGCCCTCGCCCTGACGGACCTCGCCACGCACGCCCTGCGGGACGACGAGCCGGCCCGGCGCACCCCGGGCCAGGCCCGCTCCTCGTCCCCGGCGGGCGAGGCGGTCCCGCGCCCGGCGTCTCCCGCGGGGCCCCGGCCGGCCACGAGCCCCGCACCCGCGACGCACGGGCCGGACACCGTCCGACTCACCCACCGTGAGGCACAGGTCGCCGAACTCATCGCCGAGGGCCTCGCCAACCAGCAGATCGCCGACCGTCTGGTGATCGCCCGCCGCACCGCCGAGGGCCACGTCGAACGCATCCTCAGCAAGCTCGGCTTCAGCAACCGCAGTCAGATCGCCGCCTGGGTGACGGCCCAGCGGTGAGACCCACATCCCACCCGCGGACGGGCACCGCACCCCACCAGCCACACCCACCCACCTGAAGCCCACCCACCTGAAGCCCACCCACCTGAAGCCCACCCACCCACAAACCACCCACCACAACCACCCACCGCAACCCGACGCACACCACAGATGGGGGATCGATGTCCAATCAACCCGTGCGCACGACCGGCTCCTTCGACCACCGCATGGCCGCCCCCGCCACGGACGACGCCTTCCTGGCCGCAGCCCTCCCCTTCCTCGAAGAAGGGCTCACGGCGCCCGACGAGCCCCCGCCCGTGGCCATCGTCGCCCCCGCCAAGCTGGACCTCCTGCGCGACGCCCTCGGCCCCGACGCGGAGAAGATCGGCCTCGTCCCGCACACCGACTGGTACACCGGCTCCGCCGCCAACGCCGTCGCCCGGGCCGCCGGTCACCTCGCCGCGCACGCCGGCCCCGGCGGCCGTCTCCACCTCCTCATGGAGCCGGTGTGGAACGGGCGGGCCGGACGCTCCCCGCGCGAGAGCGCCGAGTGGATCCGCTACGAGGCCCTCGCCAACCTCCTCTTCGCCCCCACGGCCGCCACCGCCCTGTGCGTCTACGACACCCGCACCGCCGGTTCCGCTCTCATCGAGGCCGCCCGCCGCGCCCACCCGGACACCGGGGTGTACGAGCAGCCGGCGCGACTCGCGGCCGAGCTGGACGCCGTACCGCTGCCGCCGCCCCCGAGCGACGCACACCGCCTCGCCGAGCCCGCGCCGGACGCCGTGCGGGCCTGGGCGGCCGGGCGCGGGCTGGGTGCCGCCGACGCCGAGCTGTTCGCGACGGCCGTCACCGAGGCGGCGTCACTCGGGCCGGTCACCGGCGCCCTGCTGTGGGGCGAAGCCCCCGGCTGTGTCTGCGAACTGACCGTGGCCCGTCGCGTCGACGACCCCCTCGCCGGTTTCGTTCCCCCCTCCACTCCCGACCTGGCGCCCGGCCAGGGCCTGTGGTTCGCCCGCCAGGTGTGCGCCTACGTCGACCTCCGCGACGCCGGCGGGGGCCGTACGGCCGTACGCCTCCAGTACGGGTGACCCCTACGTCCCGTGGGTGCCCCCGGGTACCTACAGGTACGGAATCGGGTAGTCCTCCCCGTGTACGGGGTGTCCGGGGAGGTCATCCTGAAGCCATGCTGGAACTCTCCGGGGGGCGCCTCCCGGACCCCCACCCTCCGTACGGCGCCTGTCTCCAACCGCCCCTCAGGGCGGGCAACCTGAGCGTCGGGTACGACCCCCGGCCGTCCGCGGTCGGCGAGGCGCGCGCCGAGGTGCGCCGACAGTTGGAAGGGTGGGGGCTCGCCGATCACGGCGATCTGCTGGACACGGCCGTCCTGCTCGTCAGCGAGCTGGCCACCAACGCCCTGCTGCACTCCGCGAGCCACTTCCGGCTCACGCTGTCCGCCGCGCACGGCGTGCTCCGCTGCGAGGTGACCGACACCGGCCGCCGCACCCCGCAGGTCCTGGAGGCGGGCTGCGCGGAGAGCGGCCGCGGGATGTTCCTGGTGGAGGCGCTCGCCCGGCGCTGGGGCTGTCATCAGGACGGGACGGGCAAGACCGTGTGGTTCGAACTCGGCACCTGTGGGTGCGACGGCTGCGGCCGGCGACTGCGGTAGCGCACCGGCGGGCCGGGCCGCGGCGGCCCGCCCCGCCGCCGGGGCCCGGCCCGGGTGGTCGGCCGGTCCTTGAGCACATCGGGTGGAGATCGCGCACGCCCCCTTGCCGGACCGGCTCCTTTGGGCTTTCTTGACGCTCATGGCGGACACCACGGGAAACCCCACGGACACCGAGGCATCATCCGGCGGCAACGACAACTCGACCCCCCGCAATTCCAGTTGGCGCTACATCGGGCCCGGCATCGTCGTCGCCGCGACCGGCGTCGGCGCCGGTGACCTGGTCGCCACCCTCATCGCCGGCAGCAACTTCGGCTACACCCTGCTCTGGGCGGCGATCCTCGGCTGCCTGGTGAAGATCTCCCTCGCCGAGGCGGCCGGCCGCTGGCACCTCTCCACCGGCCGCACCCTCTTCGACGGCTGGGCGAGCCTGGGCCGCTGGACGACGTACTTCTTCGTCGTCTACGCCG
Organism: Streptomyces sp. NPDC052016; assembly: GCF_044548445.1. NCBI lineage: Bacteria > Bacillati > Actinomycetota > Actinomycetes > Kitasatosporales > Streptomycetaceae > Streptomyces > Streptomyces sp. NPDC052016. Next base: position 72,130 of record NZ_JBIUBX010000029.1, on the reverse strand, counting down.
TCGTCTGGGGCTTCGTCTACGGCGCGGCGGCGATGTCGTCCAGCGCGCTGCCGCTGCAGGCGCTGTTCCCCGACGTGATGGACCTCAAGTGGTGGGCCGTCGCCTGCGGGCTGGTGGGCCTGGTGTTCGTCTGGTTCAACAAGTACGCGGTCTTCGAGAAGGTCATGACGGTCCTCGTGGGCGTCATGTTCCTGGTGACCGTGTACCTGGCGATCCGGGTCACCCCGAACCTCCCGGACGCCCTCGCCGGCCTCCTGCCCGTCCTCCCCGACGAGAAGGACTCGGTCCTCAACACCCTCGGCCTGGTCGGCGGCGTCGGCGGCACCATCACCCTCGCGGCCTACGGGTACTGGGTGAACGCCAAGGGCTGGACCGACGCCGGCTGGATGAAGGTGATGCGCCTGGACAACCGCGTCGCCTACGCCACCACCGGCATCTTCGTCATCGCGATGCTCTTCGTCGGCGCGGAACTGCTGCACTCGGCGAACGTGGCCATCGCCGGCGGCGACAAGGGCCTCGTCCAGCTCGGCGACATCCTGGAGAAGGAGTACGGCACGGCGACGGCCAAGTTCTTCCTCATCGGCTTCTTCGCCACCTCCTACACCTCGCTGATCGGCGTCTGGCACGGCGTGAGCCTGATGTTCGCCGACTTCGTCGCCCGCTACCGAGGCCGGGAGGGGACGACCGGCGAGGAGGTCGCCTCCGGTCGGCGCGAGCGCTCCTGGCCGTTCCGCGCGTACCTGCTCTGGCTGACCTTCCCGCCGATCGTCCTGGTCTTCCAGGGCCAGCCGTTCCGCCTCATCATCCTCTACGGCGTGCTGGGCGCGGCCTTCCTGCCGTTCCTCGCGGTCACTCTGATCTGGCTCCTCAACTCCTCCCGCACGCCCAGGGAGTGGCGCAACGGATGGGTGAGCAACGTGATGCTCGCGGGGGCCGGACTGCTGTTCCTGGTGCTGTGCGTGAAGCAGGTCTGGGACCAGCCGTGGTCGGAGTTCTTCTGAACGCGCCGCCGCTCCCTGGCGGCCACCGCCGCTCCGGCGCCGGTCGGGCCGTGACCTCTCCCGCACCGGTCAGGGCATGACCACTCCTGTGCCCGCCAGGCGTGACCACTCCTGTGCCCGTCGGGGCGTGACCACTCCGGAGCCCGTCAGGGCGTCACCTCGCTCTGCTCCCAGGTGGAGCTGAGCGCGATCTTCCGCATCTGCTCGATCGTCAGGGCGGGGTCCTCGCGGGTGGCGTCCTGGTTTTGGTCGCCCGTGTTGAAGGCGCTGACGACCACCCGCAGACCGTCCTTCCGCAGGGTGTCGACCGTCCACATCACCACGCCGGCACCGCCCTTCTCACCCGGCCCCTGACGCGTGTCCACCCGCGTGCCGTCGGCGAGGGTCTCCGCGTCGCTGCCGAAGAGCGTGCCGGCGAGGTCGGACATACCGGGCTGCACATTGACCTGGACGAGGCTCTCGCCCTTGCCGTCGTCGACCACGAAGGAGCCGAACTCCGTCTCCTGGCTGTCGCTCGACACGACCTTCAGGTGCGCGGGCAGCAGGAGCCTGAGCTTGCGCAGGATCGCGACTCCGGAGGTGGGCGGGCCGACGGCGACCGACCCCTCCCCGGCGGCGGTCGGCTTCGGCTCCTCCGGCATGGCGTCGATGATCTCCCGCCACTCCGAGGACGCAGCCAGCGCCTTCAGCTGCGCCGTCGTCAGAGGCGGTTCGGGACGGGTGAGCGGCGCGCCCTTCTGCGCCGGCGAGTTCCACTCGATGACGCTGACGTGGTGCCCCGCCGGGGTGACCAGGTCGGCGCCCCAGGCCTTCGTCTCCACACGGCGGTCGGGATACTCGTAGCCCTGGTAGACGGTGACGGCGGACCCGTCGGGCAGCAGCTCGGTGTCACAGCTGTCCATACCCGACGTCCCGGCTCGCGGGCAGGGCATCACCTGGGCGGACGGGTTGATCTCCCCGGTGCCCGAGTCGACCCGGTCCAGACCCACGGAGACGGAGCCCTCGCCCTTGCCGTCGTCGAACACGCCCACCGCGAGCGGCGGCAGGTCCTCGTCTGTGCCCCTGGCTTCCGTGCTGCGGAACTTGCCATCGGGGAGCAGCCGCTGGAGCGTACGGACCATCTCGTCGGCGGAGACGGCCGCCTTGGCGGTGTCCTTCGGCCCCGGGGTGCCCTTCGCGGCCACCGACGAGGTGCGCGCGTCGGGCGCGGCGCCCCCCGGGAGCAGCAGCGCCCCGCCGACGCCCACGAGGGCGAGGGCGGCCGCGCCCCCCACGATCGCCGCGCGGCGCTGCAGCTGGAGCCTGCGGCCACGGGCCGCGCCGGCGGCGGGGAGTTGGGTGCGGGGGGAGCCGAAGGTGCCGCCTGCCTCGTGCAGGGCGGCGGAGAGCCGGTCCTCGAAGGGATCGCCGTGCTGGTCTGCGGGCATGGTGAACCACCGTTTCCACGAGCTGGTGATGAAGTCGGAGTGGGAGAGGGGCCGGGGGCTACTGCGTGCTGGGGCGTTCGTCAGGGCCGGGCGTACTCGCCGATGTCCTCGCCGAGCAGCTCCCGCAGTCGTCCGAGGGCCCGCGTGCACCGGGTCCGTACGGCCGCCGAGCTGGCGTTCATCGCCCCCGCGGTCTCCTCGATCGAACGGTCCTCCCAGTACCGGAGGACCACGACGGCCCGGTCCTTGGCGGGCAGCCGTCCGAGCGCCTGCAGGAGCGTGAGCCGCAGCGGTACGTCGTCCCCGGCGCCGTCGGCCCGCTCAGGGAAGACGTCCACGGCACGCTCACCGCTGCTGCGCCGCCGCTGGTGTGCGAGGAACGTGCGGGTGAGGACGGTCTGCGCGTACCCGGCCGGGTTGTCGGCCCGCGAGACGCGCCCCCAGCGGACGTACAGCCTGCCGAGGGTCTCCTGGACCAGATCCTCGGCGAGGTGCGTGTCCCCCGCGGTCAGCAGACACGCGGACCGGTACAGCTGCCCCGCGCGCGCCGCAGCGAACTCCGCGTACTCGTCCACGCGGGCCTGCCTCATGAAGCTCCCCCGGATTCTGTCTCGGTCCTCGTCCGCACTGTCCTCACCCCATTGATGGGGTGGGGCGGGGGAAATGTTTCATGGGGAGGGAAAGAATGTGCACAGTCTTCGCATCACCGCGACGCAGGAGGAACCGCCGGATGAGCCAGCAGCCACCGCCACCGGGCTTCGGCCCGCCCCCACCGCACTACGGCGCCCCGCCCCCGTACCACGGCGCCCCGCCCCCGCCCCCGCCCCCGTATCCCGCGCAGCCACCCCGGTACGCCCCGCCGCCACCCCGGTACCCCGCCGCCGTACCGCCCTCCCACCCCGCGCCGGCCGGCCCCGAGTTCATCGCGGTCGACAAGCACAACTCGGTCGTCGTGGACGCCTCGGGCGTGGCCTTCGAGGTGGACGGCGTGTCGGCGGACTTCGACTGGCCCGAGATCCGCAGCGTCCACTACAAGGCGAGCCCCAACGGCAAGGCCCTGATGGTGGCGGTCGTCCACGCCGACGGCAGACTCTACGAGGCCGTGGTGGACGCCAGGCCGCGGGATAAACTGGCGGGCTGGTTCGGGCAGTTGGCGTGGGTGCTGGGGCACTACCGGCCGATGGGGTAGCCGTCAGGGCTGCACAGGGTGCGTCACGACCGCTGCGATCGGCAACGGAGACGTCGTGAGCACATATCCACACGCTTGCGGCGGCCACGGCGGTCCGACGGCCTGGCCGATCAGGCGGGGCGAACCCGGGTGGTGGGGTCGGAGAAGGGGTTCTCCACGTCACCCCAGCTGAAGACGTAATCGCCGGCCGACGCGCTGAACACGGCGGCCACGCCGTTCATGGGAAGTCCGCATTCCTCCCGCAGCCACAAGTCCATGGCGAGTGCGGCTACTTCGGCCCTGTAGTCGCTCAACGGCATGTCGAGGGCGAGCACACGGATCGTGACACCGTCGGGGAACCTGGCGTTGACCTCCCGCGCGTTGAGGGCGACGCCGAAGGACAGCCAGGCAGCATCCTTCCAATGGAGGCCGCCGGGCGGCAAAGCCAACCGCAGTTTCCCGTACACCTGGATGTCCGGAGCGACGGAATCCGTGGACTGCCGTATCTCTGCGGTGAGATCGGCCGTCAGACCCCCGATCGGGCTGCGCAGGCGATACCTGACTGTCCGTGCCATCTCGTCCTTCCGGCGCGCGAGGCCTGCGATCGTCAGGACGTGCGCGCGTCCGGCTGCGGCATGCGCCGCACATCGGTCACCTGCACGTCCTCCGTCTCCGGAGCCCCGAACGCCTCGACGAGGACTCCGTTGGCGGTGCCGGTGACCTCCAAGGCCAAGTGGCTGCCCAACACGCGCAGGTCGAGCCGCGCCCGGGGCGCGCCCGCACGGTCCGGCATCCGGTGGATCCGCGCAGCAGGGTAGTCCAGGGCCGTCAGCTTGGTCTGCATCACCTGGTAGCCGGCCGTCTCGGTGTTCTCGAACGCCTCGATGACGCGCTGAGCGTGCTCCCCGCCATGGCACTCCTCGACGCCGGTCAGCGGCACCTCGTTGACCGGCGCGCGCCCTGTGGAGTCAGAGGTCGAGATTTTCGGGGTCGGCGTCGGCGGTGCGGGATCATCCAGGGGAACCGGTATGTCCCCCTCGGCGTTCGGCACACCCGGCGGGGTCTCACCCGGCCCGTATCTTGGCGTGGACTCACCCTCGTAACCCGGCAGGTCCTCCGGCCTGGGCACGCCTTCGCCGCCGCTGACGCCGGGGGCGTCCGGAGCACAGCTCTGCGTGACGCGGGTCATCAGCGCGAGGAACCGCGTCTCCGGTTCGCCGTCGATCGTCGGAGCGTCCGAAACGGCGGTCGCCGAGACGGCGCTGCCCACGGGCGTCTGCTCGGTGGCGGCGTTCTGTGCACCGCACCCGGCCAGGACCATGCAGCCGAGCGCGGCCGCCGGCACAGACTTCGGGAAGGAGATCGATCGCATGCACGAACCCTGCAGGCTGCCGATCACCACGCACATGAGCGCTCGTACTCACCTCCACCCGTGCAGACACGAAGCCCGCCGCTCACGGCGTCAGAGGAAGTGGTTGGCCTTCCTCGCCTTGATGCCGAGCATCCAGCGAGCCGCCGACGCGGAAGGTGCGCAGACGCAGGGAGGAGTCCGGCGTACCGAGGCGACCGGTTACGCGGTACCGGTCAGGATGGTAGAGACCGTTGGCCAGTCGCTACGCGACTTCGCAGCCGGGTGAGGGCAACAAAGACGCCGTCGCCGCCACTGCCCACGTCCAGGGCCACCCCGACACCGGCATCGCAGCACCGCGGGAAAACCGCGCCGGTCCCGTGCGTGCTCCATGCGCGGATCGTCACATCCGTGGATTGCCGGATGCAATGTGGGCTCTCCGAAAGCCGTTCGGCAGTGGCCCGATGTCGACACCCGGTCCCCATGCCGACGCCCGGCCCCCGGTCGACGCCGAGGACCGGGCGTCCTTCACTCACCCCCCGGCAGGTCTCACGGCAGTGCGTGCACGTGCGGGCCCACCGCGTTCGACCACGCGTTGCCCGCCGTGGCGTCCCAGTTCGTCGACCACGTCATCGCGCCCCGCAGGTCGGGGTACGTCCGCGGCGGCTTGAAGGAGCCGCAGGCGGTGCCCTTCGTCAGGCAGTCCAGGGCGTTGTTGACCACCGTCGGCGAGACGTAGCCGCTGCCCGCGCCCCGGGTCGAGGCCGGCAGGCCCAGGCCCACCTGGGACGGGGCGAGGCCGTTCTCCAGCTGGATGCAGGCCAGGGCGGTCAGGAAGTCCACCGAGCCCTGGCTGTAGACCTTGCCGTCGCAGCCCAGCATCGAACCGCTGTTGTAGTACTGCATGTTGACGACGGTCAGGATGTCCTTCACGTTCAGCGCGGTCTGGAAGTAGGAGTTCGACGTCGACTGCATGTCGATCGTCTGCGGCGCCATCGTGAGGATCATCGACGGGCCCGCCTTCGCCGACAGCGCCCGCAGCGCCTGCGTCATGTACGTCGCGTTGAGGCCGTTCTCCAGGTCGATGTCGACGCCGTCGAAGCCGTACGTCTGCATCAGGGCGAACACCGAGTTCGCGAAGTTGGTCGCGGACGCCGCGTCGTTGACCGTCACCGTGCCGCGCTCGCCGCCGACCGAGACGATGACCTTCTTGCCGGCGGCCTGCTTGGCCCTGATGTCGGCCTTGAACTGGTCGACGGTGTAGCCGTTGAGGCCGGCGGAGTCCAGGTTGAACGTCACCGCGCCCGGTGTCGTCGTCGCGTCGGCGAAGGCCACGGCGATGATGTCGTACTGGGGGGAGACGTCCGAGATCCGCTGGACCGTGGCTCCGTTGTTGAAGTTCTGCCAGTAGCCGGTGACCGCGTGCTTGGGCAGGGAGCCGCCGCCTCCGCCGGTCGCGGCCGTCCTCGCCGTCACCGCCGCCGACTTCACCGACTCGCCGGCCGCGTTGGTCGCCGTGACCTGGAAGGTGTACGAGGTGGAGGCGGCGAGGCCGGTCACGGTCGCCGTCGTGCCGGTCACCGCCGTCACCTTCGCGCCGTCGCGGTAGACGCTGTAGCCGGTGGCGTTCGACACGGGGTTCCATGCCAACGACACCGAGGAGGACGTCGTGCCGGAGACCGCGAGTCCGCTCGGCGCCGACGGGACCGTGGGGGCCGGGTCGCCGCCCCCGCCGCCGTCGGGGCCGTAGACCGAGACGTCGTCGGCGTAGTACGCGGCCTGGCCGTACCAGCCGTGCGTGTACACCGTCACCGACGTGGTCGAGGAGCCCGTCGTGAAGCTCGTCGACAGCTGCTTCCAGGAGGAGGAGTCGGGCGTCCACGTGGACACGTCCGTCGTGCCCGTGCCGGTCGCGCCGAGGTAGGCGTAGCCGCCCCGGACCCACGCGCTCAGCGTGTACGTCGCGTTGGGCTTGACGGCGACCGTCTGGGTGCAGCGGGCGTTGTCCTGGCCGGCCGGGGTCGCCTTCAGGGCGGCCGCGCCGGTGTGCACGGGGGAGGAGACGGTCGTACCGCTCGCCGCCGAGCAGGTCCAGTTGGTGAGGCCGGACTCGAAGCCGGCGTTCTTCGCGTTGTTGACGTCCGCGGCGGACGCCTGAGCCGCGCCCGCCAGGGTGAGGGCGAGCGCGGCGGTCACCGCTCCCGACCAGAACCGAGTCGATCTTTTGTGTGGGGACATGACAACAAGTTGGTCCAGACCAATTGCGTTGTCAAGACGTCCGCATGAGGAGGACCCGTGTGCGCAACCTGCCCCGCTTTGGCCGGACTTGAACGATGAGCAGTTGGTGCACAGCCACGGAAAGTGGTTCTCCGGCCACAGGGGCGTGGATACAGTGCTGAGGTAGTCACGCAATGAAGTCACCTCGGTGCACCGGAGTAACGCCGGTGGGCCGGACCGCGGGAATCGGGGAGCTGCGCGTGCCAACAGCCATTGCCGTGACCGGTGCCGACCTGGCGCTGCCACCACAGGACGAGCGGACCCTGCCCGCCGCCGTCCTCGACGGCCTGGACCGCCGGCCCCTCGACCAGGCCGTCGCCGACGTCCAGATGCTGCTGGAGCAGCACGGGCACCTGATCGTCGTGTACTCGCGGGCCGTCCCCGCGGCCGTCGAACACCGGCTGCACACCATCCGCTCCCTGCTGGAGAGCGACCGCATCGCCCTGTTCCGGCCCGACCTGCCCCCGCTCGGACTCGCCGTCCTGGCCCGCCAGTTGCGCCAGCTCGCCTCCTGCGACCTCGGCCCCGGCGTCCTCGCCTCCGCGGGCCGCCTGCTCACCCACTACATCCACGCGGGAGCCCTCCTCTCCTCCGTCGCCCGCCTCGACCGGATCCCCGTCGGCCTGAAGTCGCACGCCAGGTCCTGGGTTCCCGGCAGCCAGTTCGGGGTGCTCGCCCACCCCACGCCGCAGTTGGTGAAGGTGAGTCCCGAAACCACCCTGCCGGGTCCGGAGTTCGGCACCTGGATGCTGGTCGCCCGGGGACAGCTCACCTCCGACTGGGTCACCGGCACCCTCGCCCCCGCCTGGAAGGTCCAGGGCCTGCGCGAGACCGAGCCGCCCGCCGAGTCCGCCGACTGGTGGGGCACCGGCAGACTCGTCGAGTTCTGCGCCTACCTGCCCGACCTGTCCGTCCTCTACCAACTGGTCACCTCCGTCCGGCAGACCGTCTGCCACTGGTGCGGCATCGACGTCATCGGCGACCGCTGCGTCTTCTGCTCCGCCACCCCGCCTCCCGACTCCGAGACCGCACACCCCGTCCGCGCGCTCACCTCGGGCGGCGGCCGGCACCGCGCGCTCACCGCCGGCGGCTGAACCAGGACCACCGCTCCGACCGAACCCGTCCGCTCGACCCGACCCCCAACGAGGTTGCACGGTTCATGAACTCCCGTCAGCGCCGCGGCGTGATCCTCCTGCTCCTGTCGGTGTTGTGCGCCCTCGGCGCCTTCGCCGGCGTCCTCTCCGTCATCGACGACGTGGAGTCCAAGGTCGGCCCCGAGGTCGCCGCGTACCGGCTCAGGTCCGACATAGCGCCCTACACCCCGCTGACCACAGGACAGTTCGAGAAGATCGAGATGCCGGAGCGCTGGCTCTCGAGGAACGCGGTGACCGACCTCGCCGCCATCCGCGGAAAGATCGCCGTGACGACCCTCAAGAAGGGATCGCTGCTGCAGAGCGACATGATCGTCGAGCAGCCCGCCCTCCAGCCCGGACAGCAGGAGGTCGCCATCATGATCGACGCGGCGACCGGTGTCGCCGGCAAGATCACCCCGGGATCGTCCGTCAACGTCTACGCGACCTTCGAGGGCGCCAAGGACACCGACCCCGACCAGTCGAAGATCATCGTCACCAACGCCCGCGTCCTCGACGTCGGCGAGCTGACCGCCCTCGAACCCGACGCCGACGACCGCGGGCAGCGGCCCACCGACGCGGTCCCCATCACCTTCGCGCTGTCCACCCTCGACGCCCAGCGCATCACCTACGCCGAGTCCTTCGCCAAGCGCGTCCGGCTGGCGCTGGTGGCGCCCGGCACCGACACCGCGGTCCCCGAACAGGACCGTACGTACGAACTCGCCACGGACAAGTGAGAGGCCGCCGCCATGCCCACGAGGATCCTCCCGGCCGTCGGCGACCCGGACGCGGTCCGCTCCCTCACCACCCTGCTCAGTCAGCTCCCCGACGCCGAACCGGTCACCCCGGTCGCCGACTCCACCCAGCTGGTCGACACCCTCGCCCGCCTCGCCGCCGAGTCGGCCGACGAACTGCCCGAGGTCGTGATCGTCCACGAACGCATCGGCCCCGTACCCGCGCTGGAGCTGGTCCGCGAGGTCGCCCTGCGCTTCCCGGCGGTCGGCGTCATCCTCGTCACCACCGACGCCGGCCCCGCCCTCTTCTCCGCCGCCATGGACTCCGGCGCCCGCGGCCTGGTCACCCTGCCCCTGAACTACGAGGAGCTGGCCAACCGCGTCCAGGCCGTCGCCCAGTGGTCGGTCGGCGTACGACGCCATCTGGGCCACGGCGGCGACGTGTTCACCGGCGCCGGCGGCACCGTCGTGACCGTGAGCGGCGCGAAGGGAGGCGTGGGCGCGACCCTCACGGCCGTCCAGCTCGCCCTGGCCGCCCAGGCGTCCGGCCGCCCCACCGCCCTGGTCGACATGGACCTCCAGACCGGTGACATCGCCTCCTACCTGGACGTCCAGTTCCGCCGCTCGGTCGTCGACCTGGCCGCCATCGCCGACATCTCGCCCCGCATCCTCGCCGAGGCCGTCTTCCGCCACGACACCGGCGTGGCCCTCCTCCTCGCCCCCGGCGAGGGCGAGCGCGGCGAGGAGGTCACCGACCGCGCCACCCGCCAGATCGTCAGCGCCCTGCGCTCCCGCTACGAGGTCGTCGTCATCGACTGCGGCGCCCAGCTCGGCGGGGCCGGCGCGGCCGCCGTGGAGATGGCCGACATGGCGCTGCTCGTCACGACCCCGGACGTGGTGGCGGTGCGGGGCGCCAAGCGCACCGTCCGCATGTGGGACCGCCTCCAGGTCCGCAAGGCCGAGGAGACCACCGTCGTGGTCAACCGCCACAGCCGCGCCACCGAGATCCAGCCCTCCCTCATCCGGAAGATCACCGGCACGGCCGTCGCCACGACCACGATCCCCGCCCACTTCAAGGAGCTCCAGGCCGCGGTCGACGCCGGCCGCGTCCACGCCCTCGACGCCAAGGGCAGCGTCCGTCAGGCGATGTGGGCGCTCGCGGGAGAACTGGGCCTGGTCCAGGTGCCGGAGGACGCCCTGCAGCGCAGAGCCGGACGGGCCGCGCGGGGCGGGGACCGGGGGCCTGCGGGCTTCCGGCGGAGGAGGGACTGACGGTGTCTTCACCAGCCGCGCGAGGTGTGTCGTTCCGGGGCGGGCCCAGAGCCCGCGACCGGGGCCAGGTCACCATCGAGTTCCTCGGCATGACCCCGCTGATCATCGTGACCCTGGTGGTGGTGTGGCAGTTCGTGCTGGTGGGGTACACCTTCACGCTCGCGGGGAATGCCGCCGACGAGGCGGTGCGGGCGGGGACGGCGGCGCATCGGGGGGAGCGGGACGCGGCCTGCCGACAGGCCGGCCTGGACAAGCTGGGGGATGCGTGGAGGGGGAACGCCGACGTGACCTGCGGCGGCACCGGCTATGTGAGGGCGGAGGTCACGCTGCGCGTCCCCGTCCTCTTCCCGGGCCTGATCGACTTCCCGTTCCCGGTGCGCGGCCACGCCGGCGCCGTAGAGGAAGAGGACGACTGAGATGTCGTACGACGGACGCGGCAGACGTGACCGGGGCTCAGCACGGGGAAGCCGGCGGGGGAGCGAAAGCAACCGGGGCCGAAGGCGGGCGACCGGAGGGGACCGCGGCCAGGTCGCCCTGGAGTACCTGGGCTTCCTCCCGATCCTCCTCCTGGTCGCCCTGGGCGCCGTACAACTCGGCCTGATCGCGTACACCGCCCAGCAGGCGGGCACGGCGGCCCGGGCGGGAGCCCGCAGCGCGTCCCTCGACCAGGGGGCCGACGGAGCCTGCCGGAACGCCGTCAGCCCCTGGCTGGCCGACGGCACGAGTTGTACGAGCGCGAGCCTGGGCGACGAGGTCCGGGTCACCTCCAGCATCACCATCCCGTCCGTCATCCCCGGCATCGGGGACTTCGGCCGGGCGAGCAAGACGGCCACGATGCCGGTCGACCACTGAGGCCATCGAAGGAAGGCACCGGACATGAGCCTGCGCGCACGCATCACCTCCCCGGAGGAGACGGGCAGCCGTGGCGAGGACGGCCACCTGGTCGCCTCCTACCGCGCCAAGCTGCTGGAGGAGATCGACCTCGCGGAGATGAGCTCGCTGGCCGCGGCCGAGCGCAGGGCCCGCCTGGAGCGGGTGCTGGGCCACATCATCAGCCGCGAGGGCCCCGTGCTGTCGACGGTGGAGCGCTCCCAGCTGATCCGCAGGGTGGTCGACGAGGCCCTCGGCCTCGGCATCCTGGAGCCGCTCCTGGAGGACGCGTCGATCACGGAGATCATGGTGAACGGCCCGGACGCGATCTTCGTGGAGCGGGCGGGCCGGGTGGAACAGCTGCCGCTCCGGTTCGCGTCCGACGACCAGTTGATGCAGACCATCGAGCGCATCGTCTCGACGGTCAACCGCCGCGTCGACGAGACCAACCCGATGGTCGACGCGCGCCTGCCGTCGGGCGAACGCGTGAACGTGATCATCCCCCCGCTGTCCCTGACCGGCCCCACCCTCACCATCCGCCGCTTCCCGCGCTCCTTCACCCTCCACGAACTGACCGGCTTCGGGTCGCTGGACGAGCACATGGTGTACCTGCTGGCCGGCCTGGTGCAGGCGAAGTTCAACGTGATCGTGTCCGGCGCGACGGGCACGGGCAAGACGACCCTGCTGAACGCCCTCTCCGGCCTCATCCCCGAAGGCGAACGCATCATCACCATCGAGGACTCGGCCGAACTCCAGCTCCAGCAGTCCCACGTGATCCGCCTGGAGTCCCGCCCGCCGAACGTCGAGGGCAAGGGCCGCATCACCATCCGCGACCTGGTCCGCAACTCGCTGCGCATGCGCCCGGACCGGATCGTGGTGGGCGAGGTACGCGGCGGCGAGTCGCTCGACATGCTGCAGGCCATGTCGACGGGGCACGACGGCTCCCTGGCCACGGTGCACGCCAACAGCGCGGAGGACGCGCTGATGCGCCTGCAGACCCTGGCCTCCATGTCCGACGTGGAGATTCCCTTCGTCGCCCTCCACGACCAGATCAACAGCGCCGTGGACGTCATCATCCAGCTCACCCGCTTCGCGGACGGGGCACGGCGGGTGACGGAGATCGCCCTCCTCGACAGCCACGGCGGAGAGCCGTACCGCCTCGCGACGATCGCCCGCTTCAACGCCCGGCCGATGGCGGCGGACGGCCGGATCCACGGCGTTTTCGAGTACTTCCCGCTCCCGCGCCGCGCCGCCGACCGCCTCTACATGGCGAGCCAGCCCATCCCGCAGGCCTTCGGTGTGGCCCGCACGTTCGACGAACTGACGACCCGCGAAGCCCGGTAGACAGGACAGGCAGGACACCGCCCCATGGATCTGAACAACCTGATCGCCCTCACCACCGGCGTGACCCTCCTGACCTGCGTCCTGGCCGTCGCGGGCGTCCACACCTACGCCAGGGGGCGCGCCCAGCGGGCGGCCCTGGTCGACCGTCTCTCCGCCACCGGCCGGATCCCGCTCACCGGCCGCAGGCGCCGCTTCCGCACCCTGGACCGGCGTCTGCGCGGTACGCGGCTGGGCCGCAGGCTGGAGCTGAAGCTGGCGGCGACCGGCCTGGACGTGACGCCGGGCGAGTTCTTCGCGTACATGCTGGCGGCCGTGGCGGCCCTGTGGCTGATCGGCCAGGCCACTTTGGCCCCGTTCTTCGGCCCCCTGGCCGGCCTCCTCGGCGTCTGGGCGGCGTGGCAGTTCCTCACCTGGCAGCGCCAGAAACGCATCGAGCGCTTCATCAACCAACTCCCCGAACTGGCCCGCATCCTGGCCAACGCCACCCAGGCCGGCCTCGCCCTGCGCACCGCGATCGGCATGGCGGCGGAGGAGCTGGAGGCACCGGCCGGCGAGGAACTGGCCAAGGTCGCCGACCAGTTGGCCGTCGGCCACTCCCTGGACGACGCCCTCGGCGAGCTGGCGGACCGTCTCCCGTCCCGGGAGCTGGTCGTCCTCGTCACGACCCTCGTCCTCTCCAACCGGGCGGGCGGACAGGTGGTGGGGGCGCTGCGGAACCTGACGGAGACCCTGGAGGAGCGGAAGGAGACACGGCGGGAGGTGCGGACGCAGTTGTCGCAGGTCAACATGACGTCGTACGCCGTGCCCGTGCTGGGCGTCGGCGCGCTGTTCCTCATGAACAGCGTCGAGGACGGCACCCTCGACCGCATGACGGGCTCACCCGTCGGCCAGGCCGCCGTGATCATCGCCTTCGGCCTCTACGCCGTCGGCTTCCTCCTCATCCGCCGCATGTCCCGCATCGACGTCTGAGGCCAGGGGAGGAAACCCGCGCCATGGAACTGCTGCTCGCACTCGTCATGGGCCTCAGCGTCTGGGGCTTCTTCACCGGCCTGCGCATGTACCGCGCCGACGCCAAACTGCCCCCCGACCTCGCACTGGCCCTGGAAGTCGGTTCCACCCGCACCGGCGCGGTCGGCTCCCTCATCGACCGCCTCGGCATGCGGTACGCCCCCGCGGTCCTGCGGCTGATGGGCCCCGGGCAGGTCGCCAGGTACCGGCGCAGGATCGACCTCGCCGGCAACCCCGGCGGCCTGACGATCGACCGCTACGCGGCCCGGCGCGCGGTCTACGGGACGGTCGGCGCCGTCGGCGGCCTGGTCGCGCTCCTCCAGGGCAGCTTCTTCCTCGCCCTCCTCATGGTCGCCTTCGGAGCGTTCTGGTCCGAGGTCGGCATCTGGTCCGCGATCCGGGTGCGCAAGGACGCGATCGAACGGACGCTGCCGGACTTCCTGGACGTGCTCGCCGTCGTGGTGAGCGCGGGCCTCGGCTTCCGCCAGGCCCTCGACCGGGTGGCGTCCCGGTACGAGGGCCCGTGGGCGGACGAGATCCGCATCACGCTCCGCCAGATGGACCTCGGGATGAGCCGCCGTGAGGCCTTCGCCGAACTGCGCCGCCGCAACGACTCCGAGCAGGTCGCCATGTTCGTGACGGCACTCCAGCAGGGCGAGGAACTGGGCGCCCCGATCGTGGACACCCTCGTCTCCATCGCCAAGGACATGCGCCGCACGGACGCGCAGAACGCCCGCCGCAAGGCGGCCCGCGCGGTCCCCAAGGCCACGCTGATGATCACGACGTTCATGGTCCCGGCCACGATGCTCCTCCTCGGCGCGGGCATGCTGCTCGGCTCCGGGACCGACTTCAGCTCCATCACGGGCGAGTAGGCGGGCGGGGCGATGGCCATGACGACACCCCTGAAGGGACGCGGCGGACTGCTCAGGCGTCGCCGCCCGACCGGAGCGGACGGCACGCCGGTTCCCACTCGGACGCAGGATCCCGTCGCCGGCCCATCGCACCGCGCCCCTGAGCGGGAGGCGAAGCGGGAGAGGGGGCTGGACGCGGGGCTGTATGCGGGGCTGGACTCGACCTCGGAGACGGACCCGACCCCGACTGGGGGCGCGGCCCAGGACGCGGACCCGACCTCCTCGACTTCGGGCGCGGCCCCGTACACGACTTCGGCCGCGGTCACTTTGGACGCGGACTCGACCCCGCCCTTGGCCGCGGCTCTGAACGCGACTCCGGCCGCGGCCCCGAACGCGTCTGCGGACACGAACGCGTCTGCGGCCCCGAACGCGTCTGCGGACACGACTCCGGACGTCCCGAGCGGACCGCGGAACCCGCCACCCCCCATCCCCCTCCAGATCAACGCCCTCCAGGCGATGTGCCGCCAGGTCTTCGGCTTCCGCCTCGCCATGATCGCCCTGGCCGCCCCCGCCGCCCTCCTCAACGCGTCCCCCGGCCTCGGAGTCCGCCTGGTGGGGGCGGCCGTGGTCGTCACCTTCATGGGCTCGTACGTCCTCTTCCGCGACTGGGAGCGCTTCGGTCCGCTTCTCCTGCGCCACCCCACCCTCCTGGCCGTGGACACCGTCTTCGGCACCCTGCTGCTGATCTCCGCCGGCCCGGACACCACCCTCGCCTACGTCAGCGTCTGCACCCCGCTCCTCGCCGGCATCGTCTACGGCTGGCGGGGCGCCGCCTGCTTCGCCTCCCTCCAGTCGCTCATCCTGCTGCTGGTCCACGCGACCCTGGAGCACGCGTCGGGCGCCGGCCTCGCCGAGAGGCTGCTGCTTCCCGGCCTGTGCGTCATCACCGGTGCTGTCGGCTCCACCCTGCGCAACCTGATGCTCCGCTTCGGCACCGCCACCCACGCCCTCACCACCGTCAAGGCCCGCCTCGCCGTCACCGAGGCCGTCGCCGCCGAACGCGCCCGGCTGGCCCGCGAGATGCACGACTCCGTCGCCAAGACCCTGCACGGCGTGGCCCTCGCCGCGGACGGCCTGGCCCGCTCGGCGGGAGCCGCGACCATGGACCCGGCCCGCGTACGGCAGCAAGCCGCACTGATCGCCCGCGCCGCACGCCGCGCGGCCGCCGAATCGCGCGAACTCCTCACCGACCTCCGCCGGGAGACGGACCCGACACAGGGCATCGACGTCCTGTCCGAACTCGCGGCCCGCACCGAGGCCTTCGCCGCACGCACGGGCCTGACAGCCACCCACGACCGCACAGGAGACCGCACCACGCTCCTCGTGCCACCGGCGGCGGCCCGCCACCTCCTCACGATCGCCTCGGAGGCCATGGAGAACGCCCACCGGCACGCGGACGCGACCCGTGTCGAGGTACGAGCAGGGGTCCACGGCGGCCTGCTCACCGTGAGCGTCCTGGACGACGGACGCGGCTTCCCACCCGGCGCCACCCTCGATCAGCTCCGCCGCGCCGGGCACTTCGGGGTCGTCGGCATGGCGGAGAGGGCGGCCTCCGTCGGCGCCCGCATCAGCATCGGCCGCGGCCCGCACGCCCGGGGCACGGAGGTGTCCCTGCACCTCCCGCTCGCGGCCCTCCCGCCACCGACCCCGTGACCGGCACGCCGTACCCGACCCACCCCCACCCCACGAGAGGAGGCCGCCCGATGCACCGAGAGGCCCTTCCGGTACCGCCCGTGTCCCCGCCGGTGCGCGTGGTCGTGGCCGACGACAACCCGGTGGTCCGCGCGGGCCTCACCGCGCTGCTCTCCAGCCACGAGGACGTGATGGTCGTCGCGGAGGCAGCCGACGGCCGCGAGGCCCACGAGGCCGCCCTGCAGCATCGTCCCGACGTCGTCCTCCTGGACGTCCGCATGCCCGGTGTGGACGGCCTCGCGGCCCTTCCCCACCTGGTGCGGATCGCCCCGGTCCTGATGCTCACGTACAGCGGCGAGTCCGAGATCGTCGAGGAGGCCGTGCGCCGAGGGGCGGGCGGCTACCTGGTCCACGGCGAGTTCACCGTGGAGGAACTGCTGACCGCGGTGCGGGACATCACCCAGGGCCGCGCCCACTTCACCCCCACCGCGGCGACAGCGGTACTCGCCCAGCTGCGATCGAGTGCTACTGCACATGCTGACGCATCCTCACCACCCCCAGTTTTCACGACTTCTCCAAAACGACTTTCGCAACTGCAACCGACTGTGGGACAGTCGCGTCGGGAGTTCCAACTCAGCGCGAGGGAGGCGGAGATCATGGACCTGATCGCATCAGGGATGACCAACCAGCAGATCGCCGCCACCTGCTTCATCAGCGAGAAAACGGTCAAGAACCACATCAACCGCATCTTCGCCAAGCTGCACAGCAGCAGCCGCGCCGAGGCCACGGCCAAGTGGCTGGGAACGGCGGTGACGTCGTGAGACGCCACCGGCCCTCCCCTTGGGCCCGGAATTGGGCCCTGGGACCCTCTGCCGAGGCCTCCGTTCCGCCTTACGTTCCTCGGGCCGACAGCGCCACCAACGGAGAGGAACGCCATGAGCGACCTGATGCTGAAGACCGCCGTCGCGGCCAAGGTCCGGGTGAGCGGCTGGACGAACACCACAGCGGCCGCCCTGCGGCGCCGCGCGGCCGACGACAGGGGTCAGACCGCGGTCGAGTATCTCGGGATCATCGCGGTGGTGGTGGCGATCGTGGTGTTGATCGCGAACACGAACCTGGGACAGACGATCGTCGACAAGCTCAGGGCTCAGATCTCCAAGGTGGCTCCCTGACCCGATCCCGCATCCACGGCGACGCAGGGCAGGTCTTCCCCATCTACATCATGGTGGTGGCGGGCCTGCTCTTTCTCGCGTTCGCGTACTTCGCGGTCGGCCAGGCGGCGGTGAACAGGAACGGAGCCCAGACCGCAGCCGACGCGGCGGCACTGGCGGCAGCCCAGGAGACCAGGGACCAACTCGCCGCCCAGTGGCTGCTGGACGTCCTCGATCCCACGAAGTGGCAGGGCATCTTCGACGGCAACGGAGCGAGCGACTCGTGCTGGCGGGCGGCGCAGCTCGCGGCACTGAACGACGCCGGCAACGTTCAATGCGCGCCCGAGGGTCTTCTGGCATACAGAGTCACGGTCCAGGCGAACAAGTCCGCCGGTCAGTCCGTCATTCCGGACACGAGCACGACGAGGGCACACGCCTCCGCCACTGCCGTGATCGAGCCGCTGTGCACCTTCGAACTCCCTGGTGAGGACGCCGAGGACGACGTACTGCCAAGCCTCACCTGCGACGACAGGGACTGGACCTTGGACCCGGAAGACCTGACTGATCTACCGGGGCCCGAGGACCTCTTCGATGTGCATCTGGCCGACTGACGTGCGAGCGACGAGTGGAGAAGGAAGCAGAGTGATGAGCATGCGGTTCACCGCGATGGCCCGCAGGGGGATGGTTGCGCTGGCCGCTGCGACCGGGCTGGCCCTCGGTGCGGCCGCCTGCAGCGGCGGCGGGGGCGACGACGACAAGAAGCCGCAGAGCTCGGCCTCCGCCTCACAGGGCAGTGGATCGCAGCCGAGCGCGCAGGAGGGCAAGACCGGCACACTCCTGGCGGAAGTGAAAGGCCCGAGTGGACTCCTCCTGCAGATCACCTCCGCCACGCGCGACTCCGGTGGCTTCGTCACCGTGAATGGAGCCCTCAAGAACGACAGCGGGACGGAAGCGGTGATTCCGTCCGCGTTGAGCGGCAACGAGACCGAGATCATCAACAACGGACTGTCCCTCGGTGGCGCCACCCTCGTCGACTCCAAGAGCAAGAAGCGCTACTACGTCCTGCGCGACACAGAAGGCCGCCCCCTGACGACCACGGGCTTCTCGACACTCAAGGCCGGGGAATCGATCGACGTGTTCCTGCAGTTCCCGTCGCCGCCCGCCGACACGACCGACGTCTCCTTCCAGCTCCCGCTGTTCCCCAGCGCGGTCATCAAGATCTCCGGGTGAGGCCGGTCATGATCCGCACCCGGACGACGTACGCTCCCCTCACCCTGGCGGTGGTCACCGCGACGCTTGTGATCGTGGGACCGGCCCCCGCCCGAGCCGACGACCCCAGCGTCCCCCCTGGGACCGAGCCCACCGCCACGGCTCCCGTCGACGTCGACCCCAACGACCCCGACCTCAAGCTCCCCGAGGGCGCCACCCTCGCCGAGCCCAAGGTTCTGGACATCAAGCAGGTGGTCGAGGACCAGAGCGGTGACGAACGCCGGGAGGACACCAACGCGGACGTGACGTTCGCCCTCCAGGCGGAGGTGCTCTTCGGCAAGGACAGTGCCAAGCTGAGCGCCGAGGCGAAGGCCCGCATCGCCGTGATCGCCGCGGAGATCAGCAAGCAGAACGCCACCCGGGTCCGCGTCTTCGGCTTCACGGACAACCTCGGGTCCTCCGCCCACGGGGACGTCCTGTCCAAGCAGCGCGCCAACGCCGTCCAGGCCGCCCTCGCCGGCGACCTGAACAACCCCGGCATCATCTTCGAGGTACGCGGCTACGGCGAGCAGTTCCCCATCG
The DNA here is from genome assembly GCF_044548445.1 of Streptomyces sp. NPDC052016. Taxonomy (NCBI): domain Bacteria; kingdom Bacillati; phylum Actinomycetota; class Actinomycetes; order Kitasatosporales; family Streptomycetaceae; genus Streptomyces; species Streptomyces sp. NPDC052016. The sequence continues at coordinate 53,066 of NZ_JBIUBX010000029.1, read as the reverse complement.
CCGACAACTCCACCGAGGCCGGCCGCAAGAAGAACCGCCGAGTGGAGGTCACGTTCCCGCGGACAGCGAGCTGAAGGAAGCGGCGGCGGGGAGACCCCTCGATTCCTGAGAAAGCCGTACTCAGGCGCCCGGTGGGTCTGGGGGCGGTGGTGGGGGTGGCACCCGTGGCTGGGCCGCCCGCGCGACGGGCGGCGGAGGAGGCGGCCCGTCGGGCGCCTGAAAACGCTGCCGGGGCGGTGGCGTTGACCCGGCCGGGGGGCGGTGGAGGGGGCGGCGGGGGTGGGGGCTCGACGAACACCGACATCATCGGTCCGCCGCTGCGCAACCGCTGGATGGTCCGCTCGGCGCGGCGGCGGGCGAGGGGGCTGTCATCCCCTCGGTAGATGAGGAGCCAGCCGAACCTGCGGCGGTTGACGCAAGAGACCAGCCGGTAGCCGAGCTGATGGGCGATCTCCTCGTTCCGGCGCATCTGCGCAGCGGCCGCAAAGCGGCCGATCCGCAGCTCAGCCTCACCACGGCCGTCGAAGTACTTGACGATCTTCTCGTCCTCCATAGTTCCCCCTCAGCTGTCCTTGTAGTGGAACCTCCCCCCTCGCACGTCGTCCGGTGTAGGCCTCTCAAGCGGGCGGTCATGACCGGGCACCGCAGCTCCGTGCAGTCCGCAGTTACGCCACCGGTCCTCACGTGCTGCCTTGATCGTCTCGTGGCGTCGACGGCCGAGCTCCGTACGTGAGGCATCGGCTGCCACTGGCCGGAGCGCGAGGTGTGGTCCAGTGGGAGCCATGACGATGTAAGCGTTGGCCACCGACATGGAAATTTTGGCGAGAATGCTCACCGAGACGCCGTCAGTCAACAGCCTCGATCTCAATCCCGACACCCACCCGCACTCCCCACCCCTTCATAACCCCCGCCCCCGCCTCCAGCACGTGCCGGGCCCGCAGCCGGGGCATGCCCAGGCGGCCGGGGGGCATGGTGCGGACGGCAAGGACTCTCATCCTCCGATCGAGGTACGCCACGTCGATCGGCATCCGCATCCCGAAGGTGTGCACGCTGTTGGCGGGCGTCAGAAGCATCGCCCCGTCGACGGAGTCCCGCCCGAGCAGCCCTTTCCGGCGAGCGCGGTAGGAGGCGGCGATCTCCACGGGGACCCGGAGGCCGGCCTCCCCGCCCACGACGAGTTTCCCCCGCCCGTCACGCCAGCGCGTCATGCCCCGTCTCCCCTCCGCCGTCTCGCTACCCCTCGGCACCGTAGCGAGCCGGACGCGAAGAGGTGGCCGTCGTGTGCGGAAGATCGTCCTAATGATGTCGGTGTCTCGTGACGGGTACGTCGAGGAGCCGGACCGAGACATCTCCTCGCACCGCGTCGACGACGAACTTCACCACCACTTCAACGACACCAACCGACAACTCGGCGGCCTGCTTCGCGGCCGGGTCACCTACGACCTCATGGCCGCCTTGTGGCCCACGGCCGACGCCGACCCCAAGTCACACCGTATACGGCAGAGTTGGCCACCCTCTGGAGGGACATCCCGAAGTACGTCTACTCCCGTACGGTGGAACACGCCGACTGGAACACCACCGTCGTGCGGCAAGTTCTTCCGGAGGAGGTACGGGCCCTCAGGATCAACCCGGTGGCGATCTGGGCCCTCGGCGAAGGCATACCCCTCTTTCCGCAGACCGACGCGACGACCGCCGTCCACCTCACCGAGTCCCACACCTTCGGCAACGGCGTCATCCTGCTGCGTTACGGGGTGGACGGCTGACGGCACCCAACCGTCGGCAATCTTGGCTGGATAACTACGCGTTGTGCGCCGGTCGTCACTGCAGCCCCATCGTTTCGTGGATTAAAGTCCGCGCAAAGGGCCCGCAATCAGTTGCGCGTGGCCACCGCTTGCCCGGCGCTTCAGGCGCATCGCGAGCACGGCGGGAACGGGGAGCTATGGGAGGGCACACGCATGGCGTGGGGCGAATGGGAGCAGCTGAAGGCCGACGCGGCTGAGCGCGGTTCGACGCAGATGCGGCTCAACCAACTGCCCGCCGAAGGTGGCGGAGACGGCGGTACCCAAGCTGACCTGGTCGTCAACCAGGACGACCTCGGCGCCGTAGGCCATGACGCGCACAGCCTCTACGAGGACCTGCGGGTCGGGGCGGACATCGTCGGCGCGGGTTCGAACAAGGATGGCACGGGGTCCACGGGCCAGGCCGCGGCAGCATTGAAGTCGCACGGCTTTGAAACGGGCAGTGCCTTGGAGACGACGGTCGACATCTGGACGTCGCAGCTCAACACGGTGCTGCAGGCCTGCGCCCACATCTCCGACCACCTCGACTTCAGTAAGAAGCTGCATGCCCAGGAGGACGCCAAGATCGGCGCCGTGATCCTCGGCAGCGACGGTGGTGCCCTACCCGTGTCCGAGATCAGCAAGTACTTCAAGTAAGGGCTGACTGATGGCTCTCACATACATGGACCTGGTCGAGGTCGATCTCGGCAAGCTCGGCACCGCGGTCTCCGACTGGAAGAACAGCGTGGACGCGCTCAAGACCGCGGCGGAGAGTGCCCGCGACGGCATGCAGGCCAAGTCGGACAAGGCCCGGTGGGCCGGTGCGAACGCGACGGTGACACGGGAGTTCGTAGCCAAGACGGCGAAGGAGATCGCTGACCTGCACACCGAGGCCGGCAGCATCCACAGGGTGCTTGTCGACGGCCACACGGAGCTCGTCGCGCTTCAGAAGAAGATCAGGGCCGCCGTCGAGCAGGACGCCCCGAACCTCGGGGTCCGCGTCGAGGACATCGGCGAGGGAAAGGTCCGCTGCTTCTTCCCGCACATCCGGGGAGACAGCGACGACCGCACACAGGAACAGCTCGACGCCCAGCAGGAGCTGGAGGACCGCATCAACCGGCTCGTCGCGCACGCCTCCGAGATCGATTCCTCGCTGGCTCGCGCGTTGGCGAAGAGCCACGGGGGCGACAAGCACAACGCGGGTCACAAGTCGTACGAGTCCCTCGACGACGCCCAGGCCGAGCGTGCGGCTGAAATTGCGAAGCTCGGGCCGGAGATGAGCGACAGGCAGTACATGGAGCTCAACTCCATCATGAGGTTCAACGTCAGGGATGCGGACTTCTCCACGGACTTCTACAAGTCGCTCGGCGGCCCCAAGGAGGCTTTGGAGTTCTACGGACGCATGTCGCTGGACGGCACGATGGGCGACGACAAGAAGCGGCTCGCCCTCACTAGGCAGCTCCAGCGCAACATGGGCCTGGCCCTTGCTTCCGCGACCGACCCCGACAACAGGTCCCATCTGCCGGGGAGCTGGGCGTCGGACTTCCGCAAGCTGGGCACGCAGCGGGTCGAGCTCTACCCTGGGGCCGGCAGATCCCCGTACGGCTACCAGCTGCTGGGCGGAATGCTGCGCTACGGCAATTACGACGCGAGGTTCATCAACCCCATCGCCGAGCACGTCGTGCAGCTGCACAAGAAGGACCCTTACCGGTTCATGGACAACAAGCCCATGGCCCCCGGGTCCGACCTCGACTGGGGCTTCAACCCGTCGGGCAAGAACGGTGCCGGCTACGACCCGCTGACCAGCGTCCTGGAAGGGCTCGGCCACAGCCCCGAGGCCGCGAAGAAGTTCTTCACCGACCCGCCGACCGCCTACAAGGAGGACGGCACGGTCGACAAGAACGCCACGCTTGGCTTCGACTCGTACTTCGATGAGCTGACGAAAAACGACTTCGAGTGGGCTCCCGACAGCCTGGCCCATGCCGGCAGCGACGAGGCAAAGCACGCGCGAGAGAGTGGCCCGGACGCTCTGGGGCACGCGCTGGAGGCTGCAACGACAGGAGGGGCGTGGGATGCGGAGCCGCCAGAGCTGCATCGGGACGAGCAGACCTGGAAGATCATGGAGAAGGTGGTCCTCCGCTTCAACGTCACGGACGCGGACGGGCCGCACGAGGTGATGAAGGACAGCCTGGCCCGCATGGGCGCGGCGTACATCGACGACCTCAACTACTCGATCATGGACTTCGGTGGCTCCGGCGACCCATTGGAGCGTGAGACGCTTTTCGGACACAGCAGCGACGGTTCGACGCGCAATTCCTTCGGCGAGCAGCAAGCGCGGAACTTCATGATGCTGGTGGCAGGCGACGAGGACGGCTACAAGACGCTGACCTCAGCTCAACAGTTGTACATGGCGAGTGGCCTTGCAGCGTTCGAGAACAACCAGGACAACGGGGTTGCCTTCGCCCAGAATGCCGCCAAGGTGCATGGGATTCTCGATGAATCGCGGTCCCATGGGATCCGTGAGGAGTTCAAGAATTCGGAAGGCGCCCAGCAATTGGCCCGGGATCAGAACGGGGAATGGCGTAAGTCGCTTGTCAGCGGAGGAGTCACCGTGGCGGTGACTGTTGGAGCCGCGATGCTCGTCGGTCCTGCAGCGGGAGTCGTGGCCGCAACCGCCGTTCCGCTGGTGATGGAGTCCGCCGGGTCGGCGGTCAGCACCGCTTACGGTACCCACACGATGGAGTACTTGAAGGATAATGAGTACAAAAACGACCCGGAGGCGCTTCTCGCCGTGCAGGACGTGGAGGAGATCGGAGAGCGAGCGGTCACGCAACCCGTCTTGAACTATGCCCAGGCCACAGGAATGAACAACGCGGAGTCCCGCGCACTGATCAACGAGATCGAGCAGTCCTACCTGGCGGGGAAAACCGTCATCTCGAACAACGAGAAGGTGTCGTCGTGAGGTCTCTGATCCGGGTTGCCTGGTGTGGTGCGCTAGCGTCCTCGGTTTTGTTGACCGCTTGCTCGGATGGGCAAGCTCTGAGCGAGAAGTACCCAACGCAGTGGAAGACCTGTAACACCCTGTTCGGCGCCAAGAACATGGAATCGCTGCGGGACATCGTCGGACCCGATGACCTCAAACTCGCCAACAGTGCCCTTTCCGTGGACGAGCTCAAGGATGGTCTGACGGAAGAGGCGCTCGAGCCCTATGACCGAAACAAGGGATTTGACGAGTACGAGGTCTGTCGGCTTTCGGGTGATCATCGCTTCTCCGCCATGGTGGCGTGGGCCGCAGACTCCCTGAAGGCGGTGCAGACCTACACCGAGCGCTGGAATCGAGTGGGGACGGACGTCTACGTAGCCAGCAACACCCTCATCCACATGGTCTTCCGCTGCGAGATCAAGGGCGCAGCAAGCGGGCAGCAGGAGCAGGTGCTCCTCGACGTAAGGATCCCAGAGGTGAGCAGCCCGAAGTTTTCGGAAGCCTTCCATGAACAGTTGACCGTGAAGTTGGCCCGCACGCTCCGGGACGAGTTGGCTTGCGCCAACAACCCCGATATCCCGGACGACTTGGCGATCAGTGGGTGAGCGCACTCATGCGGTGTGCCGGGAGGCCTCGACCGTAATGCAGTTGTCGCCGAAACGCTGGCCCACTAGGAAGAATCCATGACCCACATCGGCGCCATCTTCCGCCCCCAACTACCCCCCGAGCGCCTCCGGACCATCGCCCGGCTCGCCGACTCCAGCGGACTCGACGAACTCTGGCTCTGGGAGGACTGCTTCCGGGAGGCCGGGGTCTCCGCGGCGGCGGCCGCGCTCGCCTGGACCGAGCGGGTGCGGGTCGGCGTCGGTCTGCTGCCCGTCCCGCTGCGCAACGTCGCCCTGACCGCGATGGAGGCCGCGACCCTGCACCGCATGTTCCCCGGCCGCGTCATCCTGGGCGTCGGCCACGGCGTCCAGGGCTGGATGGGCCAGGTCGGCGCCCGCGCCGAGTCCCCGCTGACCCTGCTGGGCGAGTACACCCTCGCCCTGCGCGGTCTGCTGAACGGAGAGCGGATCACGACCGAGGGGCGGTACGTGAAGCTGGACGACGTCGCTCTCGACTGGCCCCCGGAAGGCGGCGCCGAGGTGCTCGTCGGCGGTGTCGGGCCGCGCACGCTGCGGCTGTCCGGTGAGGTCGCGGACGGCACCGTCCTGAACGAGGTCTTCTCGCCGGACGGCGTGCGCGAGGCCCGCCGGATCATCGAGGAGGGAAGAGCGGCGGCCGGGCGCGACGCGGAGCGGCCGCACAAGGTCGTCGTCTACCTCTTCGCCGCCACCGGACCCGACGCCTCCGCCCGCCTCCAGCGCGAACTGTCCGCGACCGGCCTCACCGACGTCCCCGGCCTCGGTGTCGCCGGCGACGCCGCCCGGGTCGCCGAGACCGTCCAGCGCTTCGCCGACGCCGGCGCCGACACGGTCGTTCTCCTTCCGACCGCCGACGAGCCCGACCCCGAGGGCTTCGTCCGGTTCGCCGGGGACGACGTCCGAGCCCTGGTGAAGTGAAGGTCCGCTCATGAGCCGTCGCGACAACCGCACCTTCGAGGACCTCGTCGCCGAAGGCGCGGCCGTCCCCACCGAGGGCTGGGACTTCTCCTGGTTCGAGGGGCGTGCCACCGAGGCGCGGCCCTCCTGGGGGTACGCCGTGTCGCTGGCCGGGCGGCTGGCCGCCGCGAGCGCCGCGTTGGACGTGCAGACGGGGGGAGGGGAGGTCCTGGACTTCGCCCTCGGCCGGGCGGCGCCGACGGCCCCCGTCCTGACCGTCGCGACCGAGGGCTGGCCGGCGAACGTCGCCAAGGCCACCGCCCTGCTCCGGCCGCGCGGCATCGCCGTCGTCGCCTCCGCCGAGGACGCGCCCCTGCCCTTCGCGGACGGCACCTTCGACCTGGTCTCCAGCCGCCACCCGGTTCGGCCGCTGTGGGAGGAGATCGCCCGTGTCCTCCAGCCGGGCGGTACGTACTTCGCCCAGCACGTGGGACCGCGCAGCGTCTTCGAGCTCGTCGAGTTCTTCCTCGGGCCGCTGCCGGAGGAGGTGAGCAGCGGCCGCCACCCCGACCGGGAACGTGCCGACGCGGAGGCGGCCGGCCTGGAGGTCGTCGACCTGCGGGCCGAGCGCCTGCGCGTCGAGTTCCACGACATCGCCGCCGTCGTCCACTTCCTGCGCAAGGTGGTGTGGATGGTGCCGGGCTTCACCGTGGCGGCGTACGAGCCTCGGCTGCGCGCTCTGCACGAGCGGATCGAGTCGGAGGGCCCGTTCGTCGCCCACAGCACCCGTCACCTCTTCGAGGCCCGTAAGCCGAGCCGGTGACCCGGGCGTGCGGCCCGGCCGGCCAACGGTCCGATCACCAACTCGGTCTCCCACCCGGCCTCCCACCCGGCCTCCGATCCGACCACTTCGCCCACCCGCAGGATCCGCTCGCCCAACTCCCGTTCCTGCCGCACCCCCAGTCGCCCGTTCGGCTCCACCGTGAACGAGGCACGACGGCGCCGGCGCCTCTTCCGGACCGCGCCGACCGCGCCGACCGCGCCGCCCGCGCCATCGGCACCGCCCGGCAACGTGGCGCTCGGCAGCGGCGGTTCACGAGCGGGAAGCACATGCACGGCCTGCCGCGCGGACCACGCCGACAGGCCGGCGACCGGCCCCCTCCCCGCAGTACAGCCCGCACCTCCACCCGCTCCTTCGCCCGCACCTCCACTCGTGTCACCCCTGCGGCGCGCCCCCCTACGACAGCTCCACCGCCGACAGCTCCAACCGCCGACGGCACCCCTGCGGCGCGCCCCGATCGACGACTCCCCCTCCGACGGCACCCGCGTGCGCCCGAGCATCACCGCGACACCATCGCGACCTCGCCGCGACACCACCTCCGCGGGTGTCTCCAGGGTGCCTTCAGGCCCCCGCGGCGGGATTGGCCATTAACTGCCGTCCGAGCCACCGCGCACTCACCTCCCACCGACCGATGGTCAGGGTCACACCACCGACGGTGGAGACGAAAGAGGACAAACCCTGTCCTCGGCGCGCATCTCCGGAACCCGGCATTCCCGACCACTCCGCGACAGAACGACCTTCACCTCCACGGGGTTTCCACATCGTTATCGCGAACGGCTCGCATCTGCCGCCCGCCTCACGTAAGTTCAAGGCCAGGCAATTCGCGCCAGCAAAGCTGCGCGGGCGTCACCGCGCAGTGGAGGGGGCTGCGCGGTGCCGTCCGCGTCAAGGCGGCGTACGCGCCGGGGGTAGCCCGTCGGGGGGACGGTCGCACGCACGCCCGGCAGAGGTGAAGTGGGATCAACGCCTCCACTTCATCGCCGTACGACTTGATTCGCCTGGGAATCCGCTGTCTTTCGGCCATGAATCACCGGAATCGCCGCCTCCGGCAGCCAGCGCGGCGTCGCCGGACGGTTTCGGAGAGTAATTGTGGCGCGCTGATGCACGCAGCATCCCTCACGAAGGGTTATGGTGGAAACCCCCCCTCGGGCCGGTCCGTCTCCCCCCCACGGACCGGCCCGTTTTTTCTGCGCACGCAACCCGCCGCGACCGCGCACCCGCTGACCCGCCCCGGCAACCCCCTGCCGGGCGACCCGCGCTCCGCGGGGGTAGGCTTCCGCCTCGCGGGGACCGCATCCGCACGGAGGGGCTGACAATCACGTGAACCTGCGCGACAAGCTGCGCGGCCTGTTGGTGAGGCTGTACGCACGCCGGGTGGAGGGCCACCTGGACCACGCCCAGGTGCCCAAGCACATCGGCGTCATCGTCGACGGCAACCGGCGCTGGGCGAAGGCCGCGGGTTCCACCACCGCCCAGGGGCACCGCGCCGGTGCGGACAAGATCGAGGAGTTCCTCGGCTGGTGCTCCGAGACGGACGTCGAGGTCGTCACCCTCTGGCTGTTCTCCACCGACAACTTCGGCAGGCCCCAGGAAGAGCTCCGCCCGCTCTTCGAGATCATCGAGGACACCGTCCGCTCCCTCGCCGCCGACGGCCGCTGGCGGGTGCACCACGTCGGCACGCTCGACATGCTGCCGCAGGGCATGCAGCGCACGATCAAGGAGGCGGAGGAGACCACCGCCGACATCGACGGGATACTGGTCAACGTCGCCATCGGCTACGGCGGCCGCCAGGAGATCGCCGACGCCGTGCGCTCGATGCTCCTCGACGCCGCCGACAAGGGCACCTCGCTGGAGCAGCTCGCCGAGGCCGTCGACATCGACATGATCGGACGCCACCTCTACACCGGCGCGCAGCCCGACCCCGACCTGGTGATCCGCACCAGCGGTGAGCAGCGGCTGTCCGGATTCATGCTGTGGCAGACGGCCCACGCGGAGTACTACTTCTGCGAGGTCTTCTGGCCGGCCTTCCGGAAGGTCGACTTCCTGCGCGCCCTGCGCGACTACGCGGCACGGCACCGCCGTTACGGCAGCTGACCGGCGGGCCGTGAAATCCCCACGGCCGGGACGGAAGTAACAGGGAGTTCACCGGCGCGCCGTCATGGGCGTCGGCATGGCGCCGCGTGTTCGAGGGCATAAGCCAAGCAGGTCGACGCCCGAACCACGGGTGTCGGATCTCAGCGGACGGCACGGGGCCGTCCGCCCGGGAGGCCCTTTGCACCAGCCTGATCGTGCGGTCAGCACGGACGCGGCGGAGGGCCGGTTTTCGGCCCGTGCAGGGCGGCCGATCTCCGGTCCAGCTCCACTCCGTCGCTCCCCGACCTCATCCGAGGGGGTACGTCCTTCCGTGGTGACCAGCACAAAGCGCCACAAGCCCGACCGGCGCACCTACGTTCTCGACACCAGCGTCCTTCTGGCCGACCCGAACGCCCTGACCCGCTTCGACGAGCACGAGGTCGTGCTCCCCATCGTCGTGGTCACCGAGCTGGAGGCCAAGCGGCACCATCCCGAACTCGGCTACTTCGCCCGGCAGGCCCTGCGCCTGCTCGACGACTACCGGGTGCGGTACGGACGCCTCGACGCCCCCCTCCCGATCGGGGAACTGGGCGGGACCATCCGTGTCGAGCTCAACCACTCGGATCCCAGCGTGCTGCCCACCGGCTACCGCCTGGGGGACAACGACTCACGCATCCTCGCGGTCGCCCGCAACCTGCAGGCCGAGGGGTACGACGTCACCGTCGTGTCGAAGGACCTCCCGCTCAGGATCAAGGCGTCCTCCGTCGGACTCCTCGCCGAGGAGTACCGCGCCGAGCTCGCCATCACGGACGCCTCCGGCTGGACCGGAATGTCCGAACTCACCCTGTCGGGCGAACAGGTGGACATCCTCTTCGAGGAAGGTCACGTGTACGTGCCGGAGGTCTCCGACCTTCCCGTGCACACCGGCCTGACCATCCAGTCCGAGCGCGGCAAGGCGCTGGGCCGGGTCACGCCCGAGGGCAATGTCCGTCTGGTGCGCGGCGACCGCGAGGCGTTCGGCATCAAGGGCCGCAGCGCCGAGCAGCGCATCGCGCTCGACCTGCTGCTCGACCCGGACGTCGGCATCGTGTCGATGGGCGGCCGGGCCGGCACCGGCAAGTCGGCGCTCGCGCTGTGCGCCGGCCTGGAGGCGGTCCTGGAGCGCCGCCAGCACCAGAAGGTGATGGTCTTCCGTCCGCTGTACGCGGTGGGCGGGCAGGAGCTGGGCTATCTGCCCGGCACCGAGGCCGAGAAGATGAGCCCCTGGGCGCAGGCGGTGTTCGACACGCTGTCCGCGGTCACCAGTCGCGAGGTCATCGAGGAGGTCACCGCCCGCGGGATGCTGGAGGTCCTCCCGCTCACCCACATCCGCGGCCGCTCCCTCCACGACGCGTTCGTGATCGTGGACGAGGCCCAGTCGCTGGAACGGAATGTGCTGCTGACGGTGCTGTCCCGCATCGGCGCGAATTCACGGGTCGTTCTGACCCATGACGTGGCGCAAAGGGACAATCTGCGCGTCGGTCGCTATGACGGTGTGGTCGCCGTCGTGGAGAAACTGAAGGGGCATCCGCTGTTCGCGCACGTCACCCTGAATCGGTCCGAGAGGTCCCAGATCGCGGCCCTTGTGACCGAAATGCTGGAGGACGGGCAGATCTGACCTTCCTGACCGTTTTCTCAGGCCCTGAACGGTAGTTGGCGCCGCCCGGCAAAGGCTGTGAGCCTAGTCGGGCGGCGCCTTCATATGTGGGCGAACGATGAAATCCCCAGGGGCAAACCGGATGTGAGCTTTCACACGCAACTCGGAATTGCCTTGCGGCGCAGGGTTACGGCAGAGTCTCACTCCTGTCAGGCCCCGCATACGACACACCTGTACCCCCTGGGGTGCTCCCACGCCCTCGAGGCAGTGGGAGAGGTACGGCACCACAGGGCGCAACCGTCAACTCCATACCGACCGTCGTATGCCGCCCGAGCACCACGCGGCGCTCCCCAGCGGGGAGTTGCCCACCGGGCCCGCGCCTCCCGTGACCCCGCAGTTGGGAGGCCAGTGCCAGGGGCACGATTGCGTCCGCCAGGGTCACCGAAGCGGGCGATGCTGGAAGGAAACCGTGTGAGCCGGATCTCGGTCCGGGGATTCGCAGTGGCCTCGGCCACCGCGGTCACCGCTGTCGGAAGCGTCGTCGGCGTTGCCTCGGGCAGCACCGCGCAGACCAACGACGCAGAAACGACGGCGAGCGACTCGACGCTCCTCGCGGACATACCCGTCGGCCAGCAGGCCCAGGTGCAGACCGCGTCCCTGACGCAGCAGGCCAGCGTCCAGGCGATCGCCGCGGACGAGAGCGCCAAGAAGGACGCCGAGGAAGCGGCCCGCAAGGCCGCCGCCAAGACCGCGATCGCGAAGAAGGAGGCCGCCGAGAAGGCGGCCGAGGAGGCCAAGGAACGCGCCGAGGCCAAGGCCGCGGCGAGCCGCAGCGTATCCGACTTCCCCGTCCAGAGCTCCTACACCATCGCGCAGATCAAGGCGATGGCGCAGCAGATGGTTCCCAGCGGCCAGTGGCAGTGCTTCAGCAACATCGTTGACCACGAGTCCGACTGGAACTACCGGGCCGTGAACCCCTCCTCCGGTGCCTACGGCCTCTTCCAGGCCCTGCCCGGCTCAAAGATGTCGTCCGTCGGCGCCGACTGGCAGACGAACCCGGCCACCCAGATCAAGTGGGGCCTCAACTACATGAACGACCGGTACGGCAGCCCCTGCGACGCCTGGTCCTTCTGGCAGGTCAACCACTGGTACTGAGCGCTCCGCCGGGCGCCCGGTGACACCCGGCCCGCCGAGACCGCCGGTGGGGCCCACGCCCGCGCCCGCTTGCTCAACCCCGCGCAGCCCCTCCCCGTCCTAGGGGGAGGGGCTTTCGCCCTGTACGGTCGGAGCCGACGACTCCAGGGGGAGTGGTGCGGAGAGACGGGGGAAGAGGACGGATCATGTCGCGAGTGCCAGGGTGGCTCGGCCGGCTCGGCGCCGGTCTGACCGAGATGGGTGAGCGGCTGGACAAGCGCCGTGCCGAGGCCCGGCGGGAGAGCGAGGAGGCCGACGGGCCCGGGTTCCCGCCGGACACCCCCGTGGTGCTCCCCGAGGAGCTGCCGCCCCCCGCCCCGCGCCCCGATCCCGCACAGGTCGTGCCGTGGGGGGTCCGGGTCGCGGCCGAGGCGGGCTGGCGGCTGCTGGTGCTCGCGGGGACCGTCTGGGTCCTCATGAAGGTGATCAGCGCCGTCCAACTCGTCGTCCTGGCCTTCGTGGTGGCGCTGCTGCTGACCGCCCTGCTGGAGCCCACCGTCGCCCGCCTCCGGCGCCGGGGCGTGCCCCGGGGGCTCGCGACCGCGCTGACGGCGATCCTCGGGTTCGTCGTCATCGGCCTGATGGGCTGGTTCGTGACCTGGCAGGTCATGGAGAACATCGACGACCTCTCCGACCAGGTCCAGGACGGCATCGACGACCTGCGCAACTGGCTGCTCAACAGCCCCTTCCACGTCACCGACAAGCAGATCAACGCCATCGCGAAGAACCTTCGGGAGGCGGTCGGCGCCAACACCGACGAGATCACCTCGGCGGGCCTGGAGGGCGTCACCGTCGTCGTCGAGGCCCTCACCGGCATCCTGCTGTCGTTCTTCGCGACGCTCTTCCTGCTCTACGACGGCAAGCGCATCTGGGAGTGGACCCTCAAGCTGGTGCCGGCCGCCGCCCGGCCGGGCGTGGCGGGCGCGGGGCCGCGGGCCTGGGCGACGCTCACGGCGTACGTGCGCGGCACCGTGGTGGTCGCGCTGATCGACGCGATCTTCATCGGGCTCGGCATCTACTTCCTCGACGTGCCGATGGCCGTCCCGCTCGCCGTCTTCATCTTCCTGTTCTCCTTCATCCCGCTGGTCGGCGCGGTCGCTTCTGGAGCGTTGGCCGTCGTGGTCGCGCTGGTGACGCAGGGGGTGTTCACCGCGGTGATGACCCTGGTGGTCGTGCTGGCCGTCCAGCAGATCGAGGGGCACATCCTCCAGCCGTTCATCCTGGGCCGCGCGGTGCGCGTCCACCCGCTCGCGGTGGTCCTCGCGGTCGCCTCCGGTGGCATGGTCGCCGGGATCGGCGGTGCGGTGGTGGCCGTACCGCTGGTGGCGGTGACGAACACGGTGGTGACCTATCTGCACGCGTACTCACGGGAGCCGGCGGCGCGGACCTCTCCGAGGCCGAGGGGCGCCACGGCGGTGGACGTGGCGCCGGTGAGCCCGCCCCCGGAGCCCCCGCCCCCGAACGCCCCGCCGTCGTAGCGGCGGGGCGCAGGAACGGCTGGGCCCCGTCCACCGGGAGGTGAACGGGGCCCGCGGTGTGTGGGTCACTCGGAGAGGACCGACTCCGCGTCGAGGGTCACGCCGACCGCCTGGATCACCGAGGCGATCTTGAACGCCTCCTGGATCACCTCGCGCTCGACGCCCGCCTTGCGCAGGACCTGCTCGTGCGAGTCGAGGCAGAGGCCGCAGCCGTTGATGGCGGAGACGGCGAAGGACCACAGCTCGAAGTCGACCTTGTCGACCCCGGGGTTGCCGATGACGTTCATCCGCAGGCCCGCACGCAGATTGCCGTACTCGTGGTCCGACAGCAGGTGGCGGGTGCGGTAGAAGACGTTGTTCATCGCCATCACCGCGGCGGCGGCCTTCGCGGCCGTGTACGCCTCCGGCGAGAGGTTCGCCTCGGCCTCCGGCGCCAGCTCGCGCAGGACGACGGGGGAGCGGGAGGCGATCGCGGTCGCCAGCACGGTGCCCCACAGCTGCTGCGCGGGAAGGTCGGAGTTGCCGATGACCGAGCCCAGGTTGAGCTTCAGGTCCTTGGCGTAGTCCGGTATCGCGGACTTCAGGGTGTCGAGGGACATGTCAGCTCACTCCCCGGCCAGCAGCGCGACCGGGTCGAGGGTGTCCTCGCCCTTGGTCCAGTTGCAGGGGCACAGCTCGTCGGTCTGCAGGGCGTCCAGAACCCGCAGGACCTCCTTGGGGTTACGGCCGACGGAGCCCGCGGTGACCATCGTGAACTGGATCTCACGGTTCGGGTCCACGACGAAGACGGCGCGCTGCGCGAAGCCGTCCTCGCCCTCGATGCCGAGGTCGCGCATCAGCTCGTGCTTGGAGTCGGCCATCATCGGGAACGGCAGGTCCGTCAGGTCCGGGTGGTCCTTGCGCCAGGCGTGGTGGACGAACTCGGAGTCGCCGGAGAATCCGAGGATCTGCGCGTCGCGGTCGGCGAACTCGTCGTTCAGCTTCCCGAAGGCGGCGATCTCGGTCGGGCACACGAAGGTGAAGTCCTTCGGCCACGCGAAGACCACGAGCCACTTGCCCTCGTAGGACTTGTGGTGGATCTGCTCGAACTCCTTGCCCTTCTCCAGCGAGACGCAGGCGGTCAGTTCGAACTCGGGGAACTTGTCACCAACAGTGAGCACACGCTCTCCTTGCAGCGAAGAAGCGTCCGGATCGCGGACGCTTCCCATGGGTCGGACGAGATCGATCGTGGCACACGGTGCATTGATCGCGGAAATGGCTACACTCGATAGGGTTGATCGGAGGCAGCTATCAGTGACCGTGAGTAATGTGGGGGCCAAGAGGAGGCAGCCCAGTCTGGCCCAGTTGCGGGCCTTCGCGGCCGTCGCCGAGCACCTGCACTTCCGGGACGCGGCCGCCGCCATCGGCATGAGTCAGCCCGCCCTGTCCGGCGCCGTCTCCGCGCTGGAGGAGACGCTCGGCGTGACCCTTCTCGAGCGTACGACCCGCAAGGTGCTGCTCTCCCCGGCCGGCGAGCGGCTCGCCGTACGGGCCAAGGCGGTGCTGGCCGAGGTCGGGGCGCTGATGGAGGAGGCCGACGCGGTGCGGGCGCCCTTCACCGGCATACTGCGCCTCGGGGTCATCCCCACGGTCGCGCCCTACCTGCTCCCCACCGTTCTGCGGCTGGTCCACGACCGCTACCCGCACCTCGACCTCCAGGTCCACGAGGAGCAGACCGCCAACCTCGTCGACGGCCTGGCCGGCGGCCGGCTCGACCTGCTGCTGCTCGCCGTCCCGCTCGGCATGCCCGGGGTCGTCGAACTTCCCCTGTTCGACGAGGACTTCGTGCTCGTCACCCCCCTCGACCACGGGCTCGGCGGCCGGGAGGGCATCCCGCGCGAGGCCCTCAAGGAGCTCAACCTGCTGCTCCTGGACGAGGGGCACTGCCTGCGCGACCAGGCCCTGGACATCTGCCGGGAGGCCGGACGCGAGGACGCCCCCGTGACCACGACCGCCGCCGGGCTGTCCACGCTGGTCCAGCTCGTCGCGGGCGGGCTCGGCTGCACCCTGCTGCCGCGCACCGCCGTGACCGTCGAGACCAGCCGCAGCACCCAGCTGCTCACCGGCTCCTTCGCCGACCCCGCCCCCTCCCGCCGCGTCGCCCTCGTCATGCGCGCGGGAGCCGCGCGCGGAGCCGAGTACGAGGAGCTGGCGGCCGCCCTGCGGGAGGCGCTGCGACCGCTGCCGGTGCGGGTGCTCGGGGCGACGACCGATGACCGGCATGCGGTCGAATGAGCGCCGAGCAAAACGAATGGAGCCGCCCGCGGGAGCAACTTCCGTCGGCTGAGGGCAGCTAGGGAACCCCCTCCTGGGAAATGCGCGCCGGCTGCACCTTCCCTCCTCAGCGCTACGCGTCAGGCGTCTGTGCGACAGGCCAAGGGGCGTGATGTCGGGCTACGAGCTGCCGGCACGCGACCTGGCCGTGTGCGGGCGTGACGGCTGCACCGGGGAGGTGCGGGTGTCCGGCTCGCCCGGCGGCACCGTCCACCTGCGCGGCGGGCTGGTCGTCGCCGTCGAGTCGCCGGGCGCGCCCGGGCCGAAGGCCCTGATGCTGCGCTCCGGGCGGATCGGCGGAGAGGAGTGCGCCGCACTGGTGCGCGAGTCCGGCGGGGCGCGCCGGCCGCCGGGCTCGTCGCGCACGGCTGCACGGGAGCCGCCCAGCTCCGGGTCGTCTGCGCGACGGCCCTGAAGGACGCCGCGTTCGCGGTCGTCGCGGGCGGCGTCGACGACTGCGAACGCGGTCCGGCCACCGAGCCTCCGCCCGGAGCGGTCACCGTGGGGAAGCCGCCCACCCGCCGCAAGTCGGTGAACGTGGGGATGCTGTTCGCGCAGGTGCGGAGGGTGGTGAAGGAGTACCGGCTGTGAGCGGCCTTTCCGGGCGCGCCGAGGGCCCCTCACCGGTTCACGTCCGGGAGGGGCCCTCCGCCCTGCGGGGCGGCTACTCGGTACGCAGCCCCTCCGGGCGCATCAGCCGCACCAGCGGCGGCAGGCTCAGCAGCGTGACCAGCAGGACGACCGCCGCACCGATGCCGGTCATGGACAGGACACTCGCCCAGTCCGCACTCACCGGTGTGCCGGTCATCTTCAGCAGGATCGCGCCCAGGACGAGGCCCACCGCGGCGGCCAGGAACAGGCCCAGCGCGATCGGGATCGCCGTCTGCCACAGCACCGACAGGGCCAGCGTGCGGCGCCGGGTGCCGAAGGCGACCAGCGACGACAGCAGCTTGCGGCGTTCGCGCAGCTGCTCGAGCTGGGACACCAGAAGGCTCGCACCGATCAGCGCCAGGACGCAGACGGCGCCCACGAGCAGACCGGTGCGGACGGATTCGAACCTGTTCGACGTCCGGGTGGCCGACCAGGTCGCCGTGTAGGCCAGCGGGCCCACCGACGCGGTGGTGTTGCGGGTGTACTCGTAGGCGTCGGGCACGGACTCGTCGATGGAGAGGTACACCTGGCCGCTGACCGACTTCCTGAGGTTCTCGGGCAGCGCGGCCGGTGTCATCAGGAAGCCGCCGCGCCGGGTGCCGGTCGGGTCCTTGATCGAGCGGGCCTCGATGACGCCGGCCGGGACCGTCCAGGTGGCCTCCGTGCTGACCCCGGACGCCGACGACTCGATGTACAGCTTCTTGCCGGGCTTGTTCAGCTTCGGTCCGTCGGCGGAGAACTGGTCGCCGTCGAGGACGAACACGTCGCCGTCCGCGCAGGAAGGCAGCTCGGCCACCTCGCGCAGGGCCGCGCAGTCCGCGACGGTCAGCTCGGCGGCGAGGGCCGGGCCGTTCTCGGTCTTCCAGGAGCTGTCGCCGAAGTAGCCCTCCCACAGGGCCGTGACCTTACGTACGCCCTTGGTGTCGGCGAACTTCTGCGCGGTCGCCGCCAGCGGGGTGCCGTCCGGCACGCGCACCGACATCTGCGCCCGGTTGAGGTCCAGCTTCGTGTCCTCGGTGTACTGGTTGTCGACCCCGGCGAACAGCATCTGCAGCGCGATCGCACCGGCCACCGCCACCGCGATGCCGTTGACCATCCGGGCGGCCGTACCGCTGCTCAGCTGGAGGCGCCGTACGGCGAGCTGCCAGGCGACCCCGCCCGAGCCGAGCCGGGCGACGACCGTCTCCACCAGCCACGGCAGCAGCGCGGTGACACCGACGAGCACCAGCAGGACACCACCGACCACCAGGTACTGGTTGAAGTCGCCGTTCTCGCGGCCCTGTCCCACCATCGGGTAGAGCATGGCGAGACCGGCCACCGGCAGCAGCAGCCGCCACCACAGCCGGCGCCGCGAGGGCTTCGCGGCGCGCACTACGCCGAGCGGCTCGATCACCACACCGCGCAGCGCGAGGAGGGTGACCAGCACGGCGGCCGTCGGGACCGCCACCGCGACCAGCGCGGCCAGGACGGGGGAGGGATCGAGGTAGCTGGGCCAGACGCTCTCCCCCAGGACCTCGACCGATCCCGCCAACTGGCGCCCCATCAGGAAGAACCCGGTGCCGAGAACCAGGCCGAGCAGCGAGCCGGCCATCGCCTCTCCCGCCGCGATCCGCCGGGCCATCCGGCCGTCGGCGCCCACCAGGCGCAGGGCCGCGAGCCGGCGGTCGCGCCGCTCGCCGCCGAACCGCACGGCCGCCGCGATGAACACCGCGACCGGCATCAGCAGCACCACGATCACGACGATGTTCAGCAGGATCAGCACCGGGTCGGGCTCCTCCGGCGCCGGGTCCGTCTCCCCGAACCGCTCGAGGCGGTACACGTCGCCGTCCCCGATGTGCCGGGCCAGCCCGGAACCGCCCGCGTAGTAGGCGAGTTCCTGGGACCCGATGAGCCCGGTCTCCCCGACGGTGCCGGTGATCCGGTAGGGCAGCCGCTCGCGCAGCAGCTTCCCCGAGTCGGAGGCGAGCAGTTCCTTCAGCGCGGGCGAGACCACCATCTCGCCGTCGGCCGGGAACGCGCCCAGCCCCGGCGGAAGCGGGGCGCGCGGCCCTTCCGGCTCCAGCAGGCGGCCGCGCACCCGCTTGTCGCGGAAGTCGGTGTCGACGTGGGCGACCACCACGGTGTCGTCGGCCTTGGGTGGCGTCTCGGCGCTGAACGCGTAGTCCAGGCGGGCCTCTTCGCGGTCGTGCCGCACCGCGAGCGCGTTCGGCAGGGCGGTCGACAGCAGCAGCAGCGCCACGCCGAGCCCCACGCCGACGGCCGTCAGGACCGCCCGGACCCAGCCCTCCCGCCCGCCGGCGAAGGCGAACCGGACCCCCAGGGCCAGGTCCCTGGACCACTGACGGAGCAGGTTCATACGACCCGCTCCATGTCCCGGGACTTCCCGTCCCGTACGACGATCTCGCGGTCGGAGTAGGCGGCCACCCGCGCCTCGTGCGTGACGAGGACCACGGCCGCGTTGGCGGACCGGGCGGCCTCGGTGAGCAGTTCCATCACGCGCTCGCCGTTGAGCGAGTCCAGCGCGCCGGTGGGCTCGTCGGCGAACACCACCCGCGGGCCGGTGACCAGCGAACGCGCCACGGCCACCCGCTGCCCCTGCCCGCCGGAGACCTCACCGGGCCGTTTCCCGCGCAGGTCGTCGACCTCCAGCCGCTCCATCCAGGCCAGCGCGGTGCGCTCGGCCTGCTTGCGCGGGGTGCCGTTCAGCCGCAGCGGCAGCGCCACGTTCTCCACGCAGGTCAGTTCCGGTACGAGCTGCCCGAACTGGAACACGAACCCGAACTCCGAGCGCCGGAGCGCGCTGCGCCGGGCGTCGCTCATCGTGGCGAGCTCCCGCCCGTCGTAGAGGATCGAGCCCGAGTCGGGCGTCACGATCCCCGCGAGACAGTGCAGCAGGGTGGACTTGCCGGATCCGGAGGGTCCCATCACGGCGACGACCTCGCCGGGGTGGATGGAGAAATCAGCGCCGTCCAGCGCCATCGTCGGCCCGTACGCCTTGCGCAGGTTCTCGGCGGCGAGCAGCGAGCCCGCGGGAGCGTTCACGCGGTCACCGCCTCACGCAGCCTGTCGAGGCGCGCGGTGGTCAGCTCCAGCCAGCGCAGGTCGGCCTCGAGGTGGAACAGGGCGTGGTCGCAGATCAGCTGGTCGGCGAGGTCGCCCTTGCGCTTGCGGTCGGTCAGGATGCGCATGCTGCGCAGGTGCTCGGCGCGCTGCGTGTCGAGGATGTCGGCCGCGTCGCGGTGGGTGAGCAGCGCCAGGACGACCTTGGTGTAGAGCGTGGACTGCAGATACGGCTCGGGCGTCTCGGGGGTGGCGAGCCAGCGGGCGACGTCGGTGATCCCGGCGTCGGTGATGGCGTACCGCTTCCGCTCCGGGCCGCCGCCCGCCTCGATGCCGTCGACCTCGACGAGTCCGTTCTTCAGCAGCCGGGACATCGTCGAGTAGACCTGGCCGTAGTGCAGTGGCCGGTCGTGTCCGAACTTCTCGTCGAAGGCCCGCTTCAGGTCGTAGCCGTGGCGGGGCCCGGACTCCAGGAGCCCCAGGAGGGTGTGAGGGATCGACATGGAAGGGACTCTACACATGGTGTATACGCCGTGTGTATACGCGGAGTGCGGAGGTGGTGGCGGGGTGTGGGGCGGCGCAGGTGGGGGCCTTTTGTCACAGCTCTGCTACAGCGCCGGACGCCGTCCTCAGGACGACGGGGGCTTGGGGGCCGCGCCTCCCGGAGGGCGGCCGCGGCGGGGGAGCGGGCCGGTGCCGCCGGGAAGCCGCCCGGCGTCCTGGAGCGCCTTCCGCAGCAGGAACTCGATCTGCGCGTTCGCCGACCGCAGCTCGTCCGAGGCCCACCGGGCCAACGCGTCGTAGACCAGCGGATCCAGCCGCAGCAGCACCTGCTTGCGCTGCTGCGGCCGACGCTGGGGGGCGCCGCCCCCTTCGGGAACCGTCACTGGTAGAGGGTTCCGGTGTTGAGCACCGGCTGGGGAGCCCGGTCCCCGCACAGCACCACCATCAGGTTGGACACCATCGCCGCCTTCCGCTCTTCGTCCAGTTCCACGATGTCCTGCTCGGCTATCCGGCTGAGGGCCGCCTCCACCATGCCGACCGCGCCGTCCACGATCTCCCGCCGCGCCGCGACCACCGCGCCGGCCTGCTGCCTCTGGAGCATCGCGGAGGCGATCTCCGGAGCGTAGGCGAGGTGCGTGAAGCGGGACTCGATGATCTGCACGCCGGCCGCCTCCACGCGTGCGTGCAGTTCGGCGGCGAGCTTCTCGGTGATCTCCTCGGCGTTGCCGCGCAGTGAGAGCCCGCCCTCGTCGTGGGAGTCGTAGGGGTACTCGATGGCGATGTGCCGCACGGCGGCCTCGGTCTGGGTGGAGACGAACTCGAAGTAGTCGTCCACCTCGAACGTGGCCTGGGCGGTGTCCCGCACCTTCCACACCACGACCGCGGCCAGCTCGATGGGGCTGCCGTAGGCGTCGTTGACCTTCAGGACCGCCGTCTCGTGGTTGCGGACGCGGGTGGAGATCTTCTCCCGGGAGGTGAAGGGGTTCACCCAGCGCAGGCCGTCCTCGCGGATGGTCCCCCGGTAGCGCCCGAAGAGCTGGACCACCCGGGCCTCGCCCGGCGCCACCGTGTTCAGGCCGCACATGGCGAGGAACGCGGCGAGGGCGACGAGGATGCCGACGGTGATCAGCGCGGCCTTGGCGGCGGTCGCGGCCACCGTCGCGCCGACCGCGACCAGGCCGGCGCCGGCCAGCAGCCCGATCAGGCCCAGCAGCAGCGCGAGTCCGCCGCCCACGCTGCGCGCGGGGAACTCCGTCACGCGCGGGGCCGGCATCTCGGGTACGTCCACGTCGATCGGGGCCTCGGAGGCGGCCGACGGGTGCTGTGGGGCGTGCGGGTCGTGCGTGGACACAGGGATCCCCCGTTTCTCGCGAGTGCTGCTTCGCGTTAGCTTCGATCTATCTAAGTGATATCACTTTATCGTCGGATGGCAACCCTCGGCGCCTCTCGAACGTCGATCTCGGTGGAACGGTGCGCCGGTTCCGCCGGGCGGGGTGCTGATTCTCACGCCCGCCCAGGGCCGGATCGATGCCCGTTCGTCACAGAGAGCGGTGTTAGCTTTCTGAGCTGACCTGCCCCCGGGCGCTGGTGTGACTGCCGAGTAGGAAGCGGAGCGAGCGGACTCATGGGACGAGCGGAAGAGAGACGAGCGCGACAGCGCGGTGGCCGCCGCGCCGCGCCCAAGAACCGCTCGTCGCGAGCGACGGGCCCCGCCTCGCGCAGCGAGTCCGTGGCGCCGGAGGAGGAGGCGACGACCCGCGCCGCGTCCGGCGGGCGCGCGGCGGCCCGCAGGAGCGCGAAGCAGGGCGGCAAGGGCGCCAAGGGTGAGAAGGGCCGCATACGCCGGCTCTTCACCTGGAAGAAGATGCTCGGCACCTTCCTCGGCATCTGTCTGCTCGGCATCGGCGCCTTCGTCGCGCTGTACCTGACGACGCCGATCCCCGACACGGCGAACGCGGACGCCCAACTCCAGAGCAACGTCTACAAGTACAGCGACGGCACGCTCCTGACCCGCGACGGCAAGCTCAACCGCGAGAACGTGGACCTGGCGGACGTCCCCAAGCCCGTCCAGCGCACCTTCGTCGCCGCCGAGAACAAGACCTTCTACAACGACGCCGGCGTCGACCTGAAGGGCACCGCGCGAGGCATGCTCAACACCCTCATGGGCAAGGGCGCCCAGGGCGGTTCGACGATCACCCAGCAGTACGTCAAGAACTACTACCTGACGCAGGAACAGACCGTCACGCGCAAGCTGAAGGAACTGGTCATCTCACTGAAGCTGGACCGGGAGAAGTCCAAGGACTACATCCTCGCCGGCTACATCAACACCAGTTACTACGGCCGCGGCGCCTACGGCATCCAGGCCGCCGCCCAGGCCTACTACCGCGTCGACGCCGACAAGCTGACCGTCGAGCAGGGCGCCTACCTCGCCGCGCTGCTCCAGGCCCCCAGCCAGTACGACTGGGCCGTCGCCTCCGACACGGGCAAGACGCTGGTCCAGCGCCGCTGGAACTACGTCCTGAACAACATGGTCGAGGAGGGCTGGCTCGACAAGGCGAAGCGGGACGCCATGAAGTTCCCGGTGCCCAAGGAGCCCAAGGCCGTCCCCGGTCAGGAGGGCCAGGTCGGCTACCTGATGAACGCGGCCAACAGCGAGCTGGAGCGGCAGCTGGTCGCCCAGGGCATCGCCGAGAGCGCCAAGGAGGCCGAGGCGATGGTCGGCGCCGGCGGCTGGAACATCACCCTCAACATAGAGAAGAAGAAGCAGAAGGCGCTGGAGCAGTCCGTCAAGGAGCAGCTCACCAGCAAGCTGGACAAGAAGAAGCGCTCGGTCGACGGCGACGTCCAGGCCGGCGCCGTCTCCGTGAACCCGAAGACGGGCGCGGTCGTGGCGATGTACGGCGGCGTGAACTACGTCGAGCACTACACGAACAACGCCACCCGCACCGACTACCAGCCCGCCTCCACCTTCAAGCCGGTGATCCTCGCCGCGGCCCTGGACCAGGGCGCCGAGACCCAGGACGGCGACGAGATCACCGCGAACACCCTCTACGACGGCACCAGCAAGCGTCCCGTCGTGGGCAGCGACATCGGCTTCGCCCCGGAGAACGAGGACGACGTCGACTACGGCGACGTCACCGTCCAGACGGCGATGAACAAGTCCATCAACTCCGTCTTCGCGCAGATGGGCGTCGACGTCGGCATGGACAAGGTGCTGAAGACCGCGAGCGACCTCGGCATGGACACCGAGGACCTGAAGGCGGTGCCCGCGCAGACCCTCGGCACCATGGGCGCCAGCCCCCTGCAGATGGCCGGTGTCTACGCCACCCTCGACAACCACGGCAAGAAGGTCACCCCGACCCTCATCAAGTCGGTGGAGAACAGCCGCCACGCGGTGAAGCCGGCCGAGCCCATCGGCGACCAGGTCATCAGCCGTGAGGCAGCCGACTCGGTGACCTCCGTGCTGACGGGCGTGGTCGACGACGGCACGGCCAAGAAGTCCGTGCGGGACAACCCCCTGCGCAAGGGCCAGAAGGTCGCCGGCAAGACGGGCACCTCCGACGACAACAAGTCGGCCTGGTTCACCGCCTACACCCCCGACCTGGTCACCTCGGTCGGCCTGTTCGGCGAGTCCGCCAAGGCCCCGCACCCCCAGGTCACGCTGACCGGCGCGACCACCGGCCTGACCGGCGACGCGGGCCGTGTCAACGGCGGTGGCTTCCCGGCGCAGATCTGGGCGGCGTACACCTTCGGCGTCTCCACCAAGGTCACCAAGTTCGACCTGGAGACCGACCAGGGCGCCGCGGTCCAGCCGAGCGTCACCCCCAGCGCCTCCCCGTCGCAGTCGCAGGAGCCGTCGGAGGAGCCCAGCACCGAGGCCCCGACGACCAGCGCGCCTCCGCGGACCCAGACGCCCTCCCAGGAGCCGACGACGCAGGAACCCTCCGAGCAGCCGACCACGGGGGAACCGTCGGAGGAGCCGACCACGGAGGATCCCTCCACGGAGGAGCCCGAGAACCCACTGGATCCGCAGTTGGGTCAATAGGCCCCCAGGCACGGAGAAAGGGCGCCCGGCGATCGCCGGGCGCCCTTCGTCCGCGCTCTCGCGGGAGCGTCAGCCCCGGTTCAGCTCGAACCAGACGACCTTCCCGGTGCTCAGCCGGGTCGCACCCCACCGCCGGGCCAGCCGGTTCACGAGGAACAGCCCCCGACCGCCCTCGTCCGTCGCCCGCGCCTGGCGCAGCCGCGGCAACTGCGGCACGTCGTCCCCGACCTCGCACCGCAGCACGTCGGTACGCAGCAGCCGCAGCGTCACCGGCCGGGAGGCGTACCGCACCGCGTTGGTGACCACCTCGCTCACCAGCAGCTCGACGGAGTCGGTCAGCTCCTCCATCCCCCAGCGGTCCAGCGCCCGCCGGGCCAGCCGCCGCGCCTTCCCCGGTGCGGCGTCCTCCGGCTCCAGGAACCAGTACGCCACGTCACTCGGCGCGATCCCGTCGAAGCGCGCGGCGAGCAGCGCGATGTCGTCGTCCCGGTCGCCCGGCCCGAGCATGTCGAGCACCTCGTCGCACAGCGCCTCCAGGGGCGGCGGATGGTCCGGCCCCGTCAGCTGCGCGGTCGCCGCGAGCTTCTCGCGAAGCTGCTCTATGCCGGTCGCCACGTCCCGCAGCCGGGACTCCACCAGGCCGTCGGTGTACAGCAGGAGGGTCGCCCCGGCGGGCGCGTCCAGCTCCACGGCCTCGAAGTCGACGCCGCCCACACCGATCGGCGCACCCGGCGGCACCCGCAGCACCTCGGCCCGGCCGCCCAGGTGCAGCAGCACGGGCGGCGGGTGGCCGGCGTTGGCGATGGTGATGCGGTGCGAGACGGGGTCGTAGACGGCGTACAGGCAGGTCGCCATGCGGTCGGTGCCCAGGCGCTGGGCCTGCTCGTCGAGGTGGTGCAGCACCTCCTGCGGCGGCAGGTCGAGCCCCGCGAGCGTCTGGGCGGTGGTCCGCAGCTGACCCATGATGGCGGCGCTGGTCATGGAGTGGCCCATGACGTCGCCCACCACCAGCGCCACCCGGCTGCCCGGCAGCGGGATGGCGTCGTACCAGTCGCCGCCGACCCGTGCCGTCTCCGCGGCGGGCAGGTAGCGGGAAGCCAGCCGTACGCCCGTGGGGCGGGGCAGCGTCTCCGGGAGCATGGTGCGCTGGAGTTCGTCGGCGATGTACGCCTCACGGTCGTACAGCACCGCCTTGTCGATGCCCAGGGCGCTGTGGGTGGCGAGCTGGGCGGCGACCAGCAGGTCGTCGTTCTCGAAGGGGATGCGGT
Organism: Streptomyces sp. NPDC052016; assembly: GCF_044548445.1. NCBI lineage: Bacteria > Bacillati > Actinomycetota > Actinomycetes > Kitasatosporales > Streptomycetaceae > Streptomyces > Streptomyces sp. NPDC052016. The sequence goes on along the minus strand of NZ_JBIUBX010000029.1, from coordinate 27,701 downwards.
CCGGGCGGCGGACGAAGACCGCGGCGCCGATCACCCGGCGCCGGCCGCGCAGCGGGGCCAGGATCGCCCGCTGGTCGTCGGGGACGATCAGCTGACTGTCCTCGCCGATGAGTTCGGGCAGCGCGGCGCGCGCCGCCGGGGTGTCCGCGAACACCGGACGCACCCCGCGCAGCACCTCCGCGAGCGCCCCGCCCGGCCGCACCTCGCACAGCTCCGCGACCGCGGCCGACAGTTCGGACACCTCCGGCGCCTCCTGCGGCGGCACGGACAGCAGCGCGAACCCGATCTCGGGGTCCCGCTCCTCCGGGATCCGGTCGGTGCGCCGCAGCCGCAGCACGACCCGGTCCGCCGCCGGCCGCTCGTCGCCGACCGGCAGCGGGTCGCGCAGGTAGACGAGGATCGCGTCGGAGAAGGTCGGCACGGTGGCCCGGCACAGCCCCATCACGATCTCGTCCAGGTCCAGGCCGCGGGCGATCCGCCGCGTCGCCGCGCCCACGAAGCGCAGCCGGTCCCCGTCCCGCCGCATCGGCGTGGGCCGGCCGGGCGCGGGCACCTGTCCGCTGCGGCGCTCCTGCCCGTCCGGACCGCGCTCGGGCCGTGCCTCGGCGCCCGGCTGGAGCGGGATGGACTCCGGCGCGGGACGCGGCCGGTGCTCCTCCACGCCCGGCTGTGCCCGTCCGGGAGGCGCCGCCATGGTCTCGTCGGCCGCGGGCTGCGCGTGCTCGGGACCGGACGCGGCCGGATCCTTTCCCATGCTGCCCTTGCCCCCCTTTTTCCCCTTGCCTCCCTTGACTCCGTTCCCGCCCTTCCCGTACGGCGCCGGGGAACCCGGTGAGGTCGTGCCCGGCATCCCGTCGGGGGTGCGGGCCTGAGCGGCGGGGGACGGTAAGGCGGTGGAGCCGGGTGCGGGCGCCTGGGAACGCAGGAGCGCCCCGCGGGGGTCCGTGGGGTCGACGCCCTGGGGGCGTTCGTAGGAGGTGGGCTGCTCCGTCACGCGAGTCGAATCCGTCCGTCCGGGGCTGCGCGCCGCGCGTGCAGTTGGTCCCGCAGAGAACCCGATACCCGGAATACGTGTCCCCGGAACGGATTTCCCGCGTGGTCAGAGGCTGTTCCTGTGCAACCGGTGCACCGGGCGCGGCCCTCGGGGCCGGCGTCGGCCCCACCGGTGTTGCCCTCGTACCCCTCGCTCACGTCCTGCCGCCCCTCGGTGACGTTGGGTCAGACCCGGTGCCTGCTCCGGGAGTTGTCGTCGCGTCCTGCCCTTGCGGAGGACGATCCTACGTTTGATGCCCGGGGGCGCAGCAAGGGTCTCATGTGGACAGGTGCGCGGGCATCCGGTCCCAGTCCTCCGGCAGCAACGGTACGGCCCAGGACGGATCCGGGCGCCAGTGCTGCCAGCCGTCGCCGAACGGCGGCCCCCAGGCTCGGATCACCTCCACCGCCGACCTGCCCGCCTCCCGGACCTGTTCGGCCACCGCCGCGTCCATCAGGCCGTCCTGCTGGGCCTGCGCGAACTCGTCCTCGTCCCGCCAGCCCCAGGTGCGGTCCGGGTACACGCAGATGTCCAGAAAGTGGTCCTCGGAGTCCACGCCGCCGTCCCAACGGGCCAACGGCGTCTCGAGGTTGACGTACCAGTTCTTGAACTGCCAGCCCGGCTCCCAGAACAGCCACACCGACCAGGGCTCGCCGGGCCGGGCCAGCTTCAGCACTCCCGTGCCGAACCAGCGGTCGACCACCACGCTGCGCGGCTTGGTGTACCGGGTGCGCAGCGGTTCCTGGTGCAGGGGCGTGCCGTCGGCGAGCACGGGTTTGACGCACTGGGTGCCGGGGGCCATCCACACGGCGAGCAGTTCCTCGTCGTCACGCACGACGGTGACGGGCCGGGCGATGTGGAAGCGCTCGCCGCCGTTCTCCCGGTACCGCCACAGGATCTGGTCCCCGGGCTCCCAGTGGACCGCCGCACCGCCCGTTCCCACGCGTCTCACCGCTCCACCGTCTGCCATGAACAGATATTAGGTGCCATGGGCATACGACGCTGCGGCGCGCGTCACGGTTCTCGCGCCGGGCGGAAAGGTCACGGGTGTGTCATCCGCAGGACGTCCAGCGCCTCGTCGAGCTGTTCGAGCGTCAGGTCCCCGCGCTCCACGTACCCCCCTTCGAGCACGGTCTGCCGGATGGTCTTCCGCTCGGCCAGCGCCTTCTTGGCGACCTTCGCGGCCTCCTCGTAGCCGATGTACTTGTTGAGCGGGGTGACCACCGACGGCGACGACTCGGCGTACTCGCGGGCCCGCTCGCGGTGGGCGACGATGCCGTCGACGGTCCGGTCGGCGAGCAGCCGCGACACGTTGGCGAGCAGCCGGATCGACTCCAGCACGTTCTTGGCGATGACCGGCAGCATCACGTTGAGCTCGAAGTTGCCGGCCGCTCCCGCCGCGGCGACGGTGGCGTCGTTCCCGGTGACCTGCGCGGCGACCATCAGCACGGCCTCCGGGATCACCGGGTTGACCTTGCCGGGCATGATCGAGGAGCCGGGCTGCAGGTCGGGGAGGCTGATCTCCGCGAGCCCGGTCCGGGGCCCCGACGCCATCCAGCGCAGATCGTTGGCGATCTTCGTCAGGCCCACGGCGACGGTCCTGAGCTGACCGCTCGTCTCCACGATGCCGTCGCGCGCGCCCTGCGCCTCGAAGTGGTCGCGCGCCTCGGTCAGCGGCAGGCCGGTGACGCGGGCGACCTCCTGGATGACGGCCGCGGAGAAGCCCGGGGGCGTGTTGATGCCGGTGCCGACGGCGGTGCCGCCCAGCGGCAGTTCGGCGAGCCGGGGGAGCGAGGACTTCAGCCGCTCGACGCCGTACCGCACCTGGGCGGCGTACCCGCCGAACTCCTGACCGAGCGTCACCGGCGTGGCGTCCATCAGATGCGTCCGCCCGGACTTCACGACGTCACCGAACTCCTCCGCCTTCCGTTCGAGGGCGGTGGCCAGGTGCTCCAGGGCCGGGATCAGGTCGCGGGTGACGGCGGCGGTGGCGGCGATGTGGATGGACGAGGGGAAGACGTCGTTGGAGGACTGCGAGGCATTGACGTGGTCGTTGGGGTGGACGTCCCGCCCGAGGCGTTCGCTCGCGAGGGTGGCGACGACCTCGTTGGTGTTCATGTTGGACGAGGTCCCGGACCCGGTCTGGAACACGTCCACCGGGAAGTGCTCGTCCCACCGTCCCTCGGCCACCTCGGCGGCCGCCTCCTGGATCGCCTCCGCGATCTCCTTGTCGAGCACCCCCAGTTCGGCGTTGACCTTCGCCGCCGCCCCCTTGATGCGTGCGAGCGCCTCGATGTGCGCCCGCTCGATGCGCTGCCCGGAGACGGGGAAGTTCTCCACCGCGCGCTGTGTCTGGGCCCGCCACTTCGCGTGCGCGGGGACGCGGACTTCGCCCATGGAGTCGTGTTCGATGCGGTAGTCGGTCATACCCGGTTCAGCGTGGGAGCGGGCGCGGTTGTTCCGGGAGTGGGCTGTCCGGGGGACTTCCCGCGACCGCCGCCCCCGCCCCGGGCCGGGGCCCTCAGGGGCGGGACGCCGAAAGGACGGCGGGGGCGAGGGAATTCCCCTCGCCCCCGCCGTACGCGGTCCTAGGCCAGCCCGGGCCCCCGCACCGGGATCGACGTGAACGTCGGTGCCGGCGCCGGGTCCTTGAAGAAGTCGTTGCCCTTGTCGTCGACGACGATGAACGCCGGGAAGTCCTCGACCTCGATCTTCCAGACGGCCTCCATGCCGAGCTCCTCGTACTCGACGACCTCGACCTTCTTGATGCAGTCCTGGGCGAGGCGGGCGGCCGGGCCGCCGATGGAGCCGAGGTAGAAGCCGCCGTGCGTCCCGCACGCGTCCGTGACCTGCTGCGACCGGTTGCCCTTGGCCAGCATCACCTTGGAGCCGCCCGCCGCCTGGAACTGCTCGACGTAGGAGTCCATACGGCCGGCCGTGGTCGGTCCGAAGGAGCCGGACGCGTAACCCTCGGGCGTCTTCGCCGGGCCGGCGTAGTACACCGGGTGGTCCTTCAGGTACTGCGGCATCTCCTCGCCCGCGTCCAGCCGCTCCTTGATCTTGGCGTGCGCGATGTCACGCGCCACGACCAGCGGCCCGGACAGCGACAGCCGCGTCTTCACCGGGTACTTCGTCAGCTCGGCGAGGATGGCGTCCATCGGCTGGTTGAGGTCGATCCTGACCACGTCGCCCTCCGACTCCAGGTGCTCGTCCGTGGTGTCGGGCAGGAACCGTGCCGGGTCGGTCTCCAGCTGCTCCAGGAAGACGCCCTCGGCGGTGATCTTCGCGACGGCCTGGCGGTCGGCCGAGCAGGAGACGGCGATGGCCACCGGGCAGGACGCCCCGTGCCGCGGGAGCCGCACCACGCGCACGTCGTGGCAGAAGTACTTGCCGCCGAACTGCGCGCCGATCCCGATCTTCTGCGTCAGCTCGAAGACCTTCTCCTCCAGCTCCTTGTCGCGGAAGCCGTGCCCGAGCGGCGACCCCTCGGCCGGGATCTCGTCCAGGTAGTGCGCGGAGGCGTACTTGGCGGTCTTCAGCGCGTACTCGGCGGACGTGCCGCCGACGACGATCGCCAGGTGGTACGGCGGGCAGGCCGCCGTACCGAGCGAGCGGATCTTCTCCTCCAGGAACTTCATCATGGAGGCCTCGTTCAGGACGGCCTTCGTCTCCTGGTAGAGGAAGGACTTGTTGGCGGAACCGCCGCCCTTCGCCATGAACAGGAACTTGTAGGCGCCGCCGTCCGTCGCGTACAGCTCGATCTGCGCCGGCAGGTTGGACCCGGTGTTCTTCTCCTCCCACATGGTCAGCGGAGCCATCTGGGAGTAGCGGAGGTTCAGCTTGGTGTAGGCGTCGTAGATGCCGCGGGAGAGGGCCTCCTCGTCGCGGCCCTGCGTGAGCACGTTCTGCCCGCGCTTGCCCATGACGATCGCCGTGCCGGTGTCCTGGCACATGGGCAGCACGCCCGCCGCGGCGATGTTGGCGTTCTTCAGCAGGTCGAGGGCGACGAACTTGTCGTTGCTCGACGCCTCGGGGTCGTCGATGATCCGGCGCAGCTGTGCCAGGTGAGCCGGGCGCAGGTAGTGCTGGATGTCGTGGATGGCCTCCTCGGCCAGCTTGCGCAGCGCCTCCGGCTCCACCTTGAGGAAGGTCCGCCCGTCGGCCTCGAAGGTGGAGACACCCTCCGAGGTCACCAGCCGGTAGGGGGTGGTGTCCTCTCCCATGGGAAGCAGATCGGTGTACTCGAACTCAGGCATCGGTGCCCATTCCTCTTCGACAGACAGCGCGGCCGGCCCCCGGCTGACCGGCCCGCGGCGTGCCTCCAACGGCAGCGTCCACCAGCGTAGGACCTGCCGTCGGCGGCGAGCTTGTGAGGTAAGGCTCAGTTCGACACCGATCGATGCCCCGCAGGGCTATCGCGATCTATCGTGTTTCGGTACGCTGCTGCCGTGGACCTTCAGAAGCAGACCGAACCGCGTGCCTCCGTCGCCGAGTTGCGCGCCTCGGACGCCGACCGTGACCGCATCGCCGACATCCTGCGCGAGGCCCTCGCCGAGGGGCGCCTCACCGCCGAGGAGCACGCCGAGCGCGTCGAGGGCGTCCTGGCCGCCAGGACGGTCGGCGAACTGGACACGTTCGTCCGGGACCTGCCCGCCGCCCACCACCGCCACGCCCCGCCGCACGCCCCGGCCCCCAACCGCCCCCCGGCCGGCGCGATCCCCGCCGACCCGGACGACAGCATGGTCGCGGTCTTCAGCAACAGCGTCCGCAAGGGCCGCTGGCGCGCCGGCCGCCGCATCCACGCGTACGCGATCTTCGGCAGCGTCGAGATCGACCTGAGCGAGGCCCTCTTCGAGTACCAGCAGGTCGTCATCAAGGCCGTCTCCGTCTTCGGCAACGTCGAGGTCCGCGTCCCGGAGAACGTGTCGCTGCGCGGCACCGGCGGCGGCGTCCTCGGCAACTTCGAGGTCGACACCCTCGACTCCGCCGACCCCGACGCCCCGGTCGTCTACATCGACGGCTGGGCCGTCCTGGGCAACATCGAGGGCCGGCCGAAGCGCGGCCGGATCGTCACCGACATCCTCGACCGGGTGCACCGCAAGGTCGACAGGAGCCTGCGCAGACACCTGGACCGTTGACGGCGGTGAACGCCGGGAGGCCGCGGAGACCGGTGGTTCGGGACTCAGTGCATAGGCGCGCGTACAGCGGGTAGGGCTTGCTGCATCGTCTCTCGCTCGCGAAGCCGTCGTCAGGAGTAGACCGTGCTGCAACCGCCGCATTCGTCCCTGCAGGTAGCCGCCGTTCCGGCCCAGCGGGTGCCAGCGCGCGACAGGGACCAAGACACTCCCTGGCACACCGAGGCCGTGTGCCGGCGCGACGAGGCGGGCCTGTTCTTCGCCCCGTCCAAGGAGCCCACCGCCGCACGCCTCTCCCGCGAGGAGGCGGCCAAGCGGGTCTGTGCCCGCTGCCCGGTCATGGTGGAGTGCCGCGAGCACGCCCTCCTGCAACCCGAGCCCTACGGCGTCTGGGGCGGCCTCACCGCCGCCGAACGCCGTGTCGTCCTCGCCCGGCGCCGCCGTCGCGACGTGGAGCTGAAGAAGGCGGCGAGCGCGGCGAGCCGCATAGCGGCAGCCGGCTGACACACGCAAGGGGGCGCCCCCTCCGCACCGGGGGCGCCCCTCTTCGGGATGTCCGGGCGCGACGAGCCGCGTACGGCCCGCGGTCGTCCACGCCCCGCGGTCACCCCCTACTTCGCGCGATCGAAGTCGATGGCGCTGTAGGCCCGCAGCTTGCTGAGCCGGTGCTCGGAGTCGATCCGCCGCACCGTCCCCGACTTCGACCGCATCACGATCGAGTCGGTCGTGGCCGTCTCCGAGCGGTACCGCACGCCCCGCAGCAGCTCGCCGTCGGTGATGCCGGTGGCCACGAAGAACACGTTCTCCCCGGTCACCAGGTCCTCGGTCGTCAGCACACGGTCGAGGTCGTGCCCGGCGTCGAGCGCCCGCTGCCGCTCCTCGTCGTCCTTGGGCCACAGCTTGCCCTGGATCGTGCCGCCCAGGCACTTCACGGCGCAGGCCGAGATGATGCCCTCGGGCGTACCGCCGATGCCGAGCAGCAGGTCGACGCCGGTGCCCTCGCGCAGCGCCAGGATCGAGCCGGCGACGTCGCCGTCAGAGATCAGCTTGATGCGCGCGCCGGTCTGCCGGATCTCCTGGATGATGCCCTCGTGCCGCGGCCGGTCCAGGATGACCACCGTGACGTCCTCGGGAGTGGCCCGCTTGGCCTTGGCGACCCGGCGGATGTTGACCTCGACGGGTGCGTCGATGTCGACGAACTCGGCGGCCTCGGGGCCGGTGACCAGCTTGTCCATGTAGAACACGGCCGACGGGTCGAACATCGAGCCGCGCTCGGCGGCCGCGAGGACGGCGATCGCGTTCGGCATGCCCTTGGCCGTCAGCGTGGTGCCGTCGATCGGGTCGACGGCGATGTCGCACTCGGCGCCGGTCCCGTCGCCGACGCGCTCGCCGTTGAAGAGCATCGGAGCCTCGTCCTTCTCACCCTCGCCGATGACGACCACGCCGTTCATCGAGACGGTGGAGACGAGGGTCCGCATCGCGCGCACCGCGGCGCCGTCGGCGCCGTTCTTGTCGCCGCGCCCCACCCAGCGGCCCGCGGCCATGGCCGCCGCTTCGGTCACCCGGACCAGTTCCAGGGCGAGGTTGCGGTCGGGGGCCTCGGAGGGGACATCGAGTTCGGACGGCAAGGCATGATGCTCGGTCATCGGAGCGCACCTTTCTGATACGACGACGGCCGGATGAGGGTTCGGGGTCGACTCTATCGTCAGTCCGACAAAATGAGCAGGGGACCCCACGGATGAGCGAGCCGGGTACCTGCGACGATAGGGGGCGTGGCAGCTTCGAAAGGCAAGAGGCAGACGGTCCGGGACATGGTGCTCTCCCTGGGCCTGATCATGGTCGCCGGTCTCGTCATGTACCTCTTCATCCCGCACGACGACACGGCGCCCGACATCAAGCGGGTTGACTACCGCGTGGAGCTGCTCACGGCACGCCGCGCGGCCTCGTACCCGGTGGCCGCGCCCGAGGGACTGCCCTCGACCTGGAAGGCGACCTCCGTGCGGTTCCGGGGTGACGACTTCGACGCCTGGCACCTGGGCTTCCACCTCCCCGACGGCGACTACGTCCAGGTCGAGCAGTCCACGCAGAAGCGCTCCACGTTCATCGACGAGGCGACCCAGGGCGCCCGGAAGTCGGAGAAGACGGAGCAGCTGGCCGGCCGGACCTGGGTGCGCTACACCGACGGCCGCTACGACGCCCTCGTGCTGGAGAGCGCGGACGGCTCGACGACGGTGGTGGCCGGTACCGCGTCGTGGGCCGAGTTGGCGCGGATGGCCGAGTCGCTGAAGACGGCCTGACCGCACCGCGTCCGGACATGACCGAGGCCCCCGGCTCGATCGCCGGGGGCCTCCGTCACGCCGGTGCTCAGACCGTGGTCACGACCTGCTCGTACGCCAGGCGCGGGGAGCGCGGGTAGGAGGCGTTCTCGCCGGGCTTGCCGATGTTGACGACGATCAGCGGGGTGTGGTCGTCGTCGAGGAACTCCTTGCGGACGCCCTCGACGTCGAATCCGGTCATCGGGCCGGCGGCGAGGCCCGCGGCCCGGACGCCGACGATGAAGTACGCGGCCTGGAGGGCGGCGTTCAGCGCGGCGGCGTTCTCCCGGGCCGCGCGCTCGGCGAAGAAGACGTCCTTGGCCTGCGGGAACGCCGGGAACAGGGTGGGCAGCTCCTCGTGGAACTCGTTGTCCGCGGAGAGGATGGCGACCAGCGGGGCGGTGGCCGTCTTGGCCTGGTTGCCCTCGGCCATGTGCTGCACCAGGCGCTCCCGGGCCTCGGCGGAGCGGACCAGGGTGATGCGGAGCGGGGTCTGGTTGAAGGCGGTCGGGCCGTACTTGACCAGGTCGTAGATCGCCTGGACCTGCTCCTCGGTCACCGGCTCGTCGGTGAAGGTGTTCGCGGTGCGGGCCTCACGGAACAGCAGGTCCTGGGCGGTGGGGTCAAGGACGAGAGACATGCGTGGACTTCCTTGGGTACGCGTCCGGATCCGGGTACCGGACCGTGGTCCGGATCGGCTGACGTCGTCGACGGTACGCCAAGGAAGTTCAAGGTTCAACAATGGTCGGGCCTCGGTGACCCGGTTCACAGCCCGCCCCGGACGGTCACCTCTCCGCCTCTTCCCCTTCCTCCTCCTCGGCCTCTTCGGCCAGGGCCGCGTCCAGCCGCGCCCGGGCGCCCTCCAGCCAGCGCCGGCACACCTTGGCCAGCTCCTCACCGCGCTCCCACAGGGCGAGGGACTCCTCCAGCGTCGTACCCCCCGCCTCCAGCCGGCGTACGACCTCGATGAGCTCGTCGCGCGCCTGCTCGTACCCGAGCGCCTCGTCCGCCTTGCTCGTCATGCACCCATCCCTAACCGGCAGCCGTCCCCGACCGCCCGTCGACTCGAACCGTGAACTCGCCCTCGGCGACGCGCGCGCGCAGCGCCTCGTCCGCCGTCACCTCGCCCGGATCCCGCACCACGTGCCCGTCGGCCCGCTGCAGCACCGCGTACCCCCGCTGCAGCGTCGCGGCCGGCGAGAGCGCCACCACGCGCGCGTGGGTGTGCGTCAGCTCGGAGTCCGCGCGGTCCAGGAGGTGCCCCACGGTGCGCCGGGCACGGTCCACCAGCGAGGCGATCCGGTCCGCCCGCTCGTCGACCATCCGGTGCGGGTCCTGTATCGCGGGCCGGGCCAGCGCGTGCGCGAGCCCGCGCTCCTCCCGCTCCACGAACGCCTCCATGCACCGCCGGGCCCGGCCGCGCAGCATCCGCACCCGCTCCAGCTCCTCACCGACGTCCGGCACGACCTTCTTCGCCGCGTCCGTGGGCGTCGAGGCCCGCAGGTCGGCCACGTGATCCAGCAGCGGATTGTCGGGCTCATGGCCGATCGCCGACACGACCGGCGTACGGCAGGCCGCGACCGCCCGCACCAGCTGCTCGTCGGAGAAGGGCAGCAGGTCCTCCACGCTGCCACCGCCCCGCGCGACGATGATCACGTCCACGTCCTCGAGCGCGTCCAGCTCCTTCACGGCCTGGACCACCTGCGGCACGGCGTGCACGCCCTGCACGGCGACGTTGCGCACCTCGAAGCGGACGGCCGGCCAGCGGTGCCGGGCGTTCTCGAGGACGTCCCGCTCCGCCGCCGAGGCCCGCCCGCACACGAGCCCGACGAGCTGCGGCAGGAAAGGCAGCGGCTTCTTGCGCTCGGGAGCGAACAGCCCCTCCGCCGCGAGGGACTTCTTCAGCTGCTCCAGCCGGGCCAGCAGCTCCCCGACCCCGACCGGCCGTATCTCCACCGCCCGCAGCGACAGCTGCCCCCGCGGCGCGTACCACTCCGGCTTGGCGTGGACGACGACCCGCGCGCCCTCGCCGACGACGTCCGCGACCGCGTCGAACACCTGCCGGAAGCACGTCACGCTCACCGAGATGTCGTACGACGGATCGCGCAGCGTCAGGAAGACGACGCCCGCGCCCGGACGCCGCGAGAGCTGGGTGATCTGCCCCTCGACCCACACCGCGCCGAGCCGGTCGATCCACCCCCCGATGAGCCGGGAGACCTCGCCGACGGGCAGCGGGGAGTCCGCGGACGTGTTCACAGCCATGCGCCCGAGAGTATCGGCCACGACCGACATGGCGGCCGGCGTTCACCTCGCGACGCCGGTCGAGGCCACCCGGCCCGTCCGGCGACTGAGGAGCAGCACCCGCAGGCCGGAGCCGGGAGCCCGGGGGCGGCACCCCAGTGACGCCATCGGCGGACGCACCCGGCCTTACGATGGGACCCATGACCGCTTCGCCTGGCCGCCGTGTCCTGCTCGCCGCCCCCCGAGGCTACTGCGCGGGTGTGGACCGCGCCGTGATCGCCGTCGAGAAAGCCCTGGAGCAGTACGGCGCTCCGGTGTACGTCCGGCATGAGATCGTCCACAACAAGTACGTCGTGCAGACCCTGGAGAAGAAGGGCGCCATCTTCGTCGAGCGGACGGAGGAGGTGCCGCCGGGCAACATCGTGATGTTCTCGGCGCACGGCGTCGCCCCCGTCGTCCACGAGGAGGCCGCGCGCGGACGCCTCGCCACCATCGACGCGACCTGCCCGCTGGTCACGAAGGTCCACAAGGAAGCCGTCCGCTTCGCCAAGGAGGACTACGACATCCTCCTGATCGGCCACGAGGGCCACGAGGAGGTCATCGGCACCTCCGGCGAGGCCCCCGACCACATCCAGCTCGTCGACGGTCCCGCCGACGTCGCCAAGGTCGAGGTCCGTGACCCGTCCAGGGTCGTCTGGCTCTCCCAGACCACCCTGTCGGTCGACGAGACCATGGAGACGGTCGACGCCCTGAAGGAGAAGTTCCCGCAGCTGATCTCCCCGCCCAGCGACGACATCTGCTACGCCACGCAGAACCGTCAGCTCGCGGTGAAGCAGATGGGCGCCGAGGCGGAGCTGGTGATCGTCGTCGGTTCGCGCAACTCCTCCAACTCCAAGCGGCTCGTGGAGGTCGCCAAGCTGGCGGGCTCGCGCGAGGCGTACCTCGTGGACTTCGCGAGCGAGATCGACGAGGCCTGGCTGAAGGGCGTGACCACGGTCGGCGTCACCTCCGGCGCCTCCGTCCCGGAGGTCCTCGTCGAGGAAGTGCTGGAGTGGCTCGCCGAACGCGGTTACGGGGACGTCGAGCTGGTCAAGGCCGCCGACGAGCACATCACCTTCTCGCTGCCCAAGGAACTCCGCCGTGACCTGCGCGAAGAGGCCGCGGCGCTGGTCGCCGAGCGGGGCGGCAGCGGCGCGGAGGCCGGCTCGGCGGAGTGAGGCGCCCGGCGGCCGGCGAAGTGACGGTCGGTCGGTCGTCGTAACGTGGAGCCATGCAGATCTTCGGCGTGGACATCGGTGGATCCGGGATCAAGGGCGCCCCTGTGGACCTGGACAGGGGCGACCTCGCCCAGGAGCGGTGCAAGGTGCTCACCCCGCACCCGGCGACGCCCGACGGTGTCGCCGACGGCGTGAAGCAGGTCGTCGAGCACTTCGGGTGGACGGGGCCGGTGGGGCTCACCTTCCCGGGCGTGGTCACCGGTGGATCCACCATTCGCACGGCGGCCAACGTCGACAAGAGCTGGATCGACACGGACGCGCGTGCCCTGTTCAGCGAGCGGCTGGGCGGGCTGCCGGTGACGGTCGTCAACGACGCGGACGCGGCGGGCGTCGCCGAGATCGCGTTCGGCGCCGGCCGCGACCGCAGCGGCACGGTGATCCTGCTGACGTTCGGCACGGGCATCGGCAGCGCGCTCTTCGTCGACGGCGCCCTCGTCCCCAACACCGAGCTCGGCCACCTCGAGCTGAACGGCCATGACGCCGAGAAGCGCGCCTCCAGCAAGGCCAAGGAGGACGGCAACCTCACCTGGGAGCACTGGGCGCGCCGCGTCCAGAAGTACCTCGCCCACGTCGAAATGCTCTTCTCGCCGGAGCTGTTCATCATCGGCGGCGGCGTCAGCCGCAAGGCGGAGAAGTTCCTGCCCTTCATCACGGGCATCAAGGCGGAGATCGTCCCGGCGCAGCTGCAGAACAACGCGGGGATCGTCGGGGCGGCGATGCGGGCGGCCAAGGACGGCTAGGCCGCCCGGAGGGCCCTGACGCCGGCAATCCCAAGGGCGGGCGGCGCGGTCACCGCCGGCTTCCGGCCGGGCGGCGCTCCGCCCGGCCCGCGCCGCCGATCCGGCGCACCAGCACCACCAGTCCCGCGACGAGCGTCCCGCCGTACAGCCAGCCCACCTGCGTGGCCAGCGCGGTGACCAGGCCCGTCAGCCGGTCCTCGATCCCGGCGCCGCCGTCGACGAGGGCCAGGAGTCCCACGGCGAAGGCGATGGGTGCGGCCACGGGCGCGGACAGCGGTTCGGCCCTGCGCACCCACAGCGCGGTCAGCAGACAGACCGGCAGGAACAGCGCGCCGTACACCGTCGGCGAGGCGTCGAACAGCAGCCGGTCCAGCCAGCCGAACAGCAGCATCAGCACCCCGCTGAACAGACCGCCGCCGAGCCCGGTGAGCCGCAGGTCGGGCATCCGGCGCGCGGCGGGCGCGGGGGGCGGGGCGGGACCCCTGGGCGCGCGTGCGGGCCGGGGGAGTCCCGGAGAGCGGGCGGCCCTCGGTGACGTACCAGGGCGGGGTGCCTTGGACGACGTACCGACGCGGGAAGCCTTGGACGACGTACCGGATCGGGAGCCCGACCTGGACCTGGATCCGTTACTGGACCCCGATCCGCTAGCGGACCCGGAAGCGCCAACGGATCGGCCACCGGATCCGGGAGCCGGACGGGAGGTCACGTCGGCCGCGGAGCCGGATCCCCGCTTCGGCGACCCCGAGCGCCGGGCGGCCGGCGGCGCGTCCGCCCGGCCGGCCCGCACCGCACCGTTTCTGTCCCTGCCGCCGCCGCCCCTGCCATTGCTTCCGCCGCCCCTGTCCCCGCCTCCGCCGCGGCCCGTCTGCGGCGGCAGGGGCGGGGTTCCGCGTCGCGCCCCGTTCTGCTGCGGGCGCGTGCTGTGCTGCTCCATCGGTCCAACTTAGGTCGTTTTATGTGCCGAATCGGGCGCGGGACACGCCGGGGGGAGAGCTTGGCCATGCGTTCGACAGGTCCGCCGGGGCGGGCACGGGCACCCCGTAAACTGGTGGATCGGCCGCCCTCCGGCCCCCTGACCCTCTCACTACGGGAAGTCGCAACGTGTCGCTCACGATCGGAATCGTCGGTCTGCCGAATGTCGGCAAGTCGACCCTGTTCAACGCCCTGACCAAGAACGACGTGCTGGCGGCCAACTACCCGTTCGCCACGATCGAGCCCAACGTCGGCGTGGTCGGCGTCCCCGACGCCCGCCTGACGAAGCTCGCGGAGATCTTCAGCTCGCAGCGGGTCCTCCCGGCGACCGTCGACTTCGTCGACATCGCGGGCATCGTCCGGGGCGCGAGCGAGGGCGAGGGCCTGGGCAACAAGTTCCTGGCGAACATCCGTGAATCCGACGCGATCTGCCAGGTCATCCGCGCCTTCAAGGACGAGAACGTCGTGCACGTCGACGGCAAGGTCTCGCCGAAGGACGACATCGAGACGATCAACACCGAGCTGATCCTCGCCGACCTGCAGACCATCGAGAAGGTCCTGCCGCGCCTCCAGAAGGAGTCGCGCATCAAGAAGGACGTCGCCCCCAAGGTCAAGGCCGTTGAGGAGGCGAAGGAGATCCTGGAGAAGGGCGACACGCTCTTCGCCCACGGCATCGTCCAGGGCACCGAGCGCAACGAACTCCTCCACGACCTGCATCTGCTCACCACCAAGCCGTTCCTCTACGTCTTCAACGTCGACGAGGACGAGCTGGTCGACGAGACCTTCAAGGACGAGCAGCGCGCCCTGGTCGCCCCCGCCGAGGCGATCTTCCTCAACGCCAAGCTGGAGGCGGACCTCGCCGAGCTCGACGAGGAGGACGCCCTGGAGCTGCTGGAGTCGGTCGGCGCCGAGGAGCCCGGCCTGGCCACCCTGGCCCGCGTCGGTTTCAACACCCTCGGCCTCCAGACCTACCTCACGGCCGGTCCCAAGGAGTCCCGCGCCTGGACCATCAAGAAGGGCGCCACCGCCCCCGAGGCCGCCGGTGTCATCCACACCGACTTCCAGAAGGGCTTCATCAAGGCGGAGGTCATCTCCTTCGACGACCTGGTGGAGACCGGCTCGGTGGCGGAGGCACGCGCCAAGGGCAAGGCCCGCATGGAGGGCAAGGACTACGTGATGCAGGACGGGGACGTCGTGGAGTTCCGCTTCAATGTGTGATGCGTCAGTTACAGCACGTTAGGCAGTGCGTCAAGCGTGCGGTCGGAAGGTGCCGAGCTCTGGCGAGCCCGGCACCTTTTGCGTTCCCGTGCTGACTTCGTGCTGCGTTCTACTTGCTCCGCGGCGGGGTGAGCTTGTCGAGATCCAGGCTGATCTCGAAAGGCACAGGGCGCTTGAGGGCGCCCCGGAAGATGCCGGCCGGCGCGTAGACGCCAGTCGGTTCGTCGAGTTCGTAGACGTGGACGACGGGGGCGCCGCTCTCATCCTCGATGCACCAGTAGTGCGGGATGCCGGCCTCTGCGTACTTGCGAAGCTTCACCGTGCGGTCCCGGTGGGCGGACTCGGGCGACACGACCTCGATGACGAGTCGTACCTCGTCCGGTGCGAACCAGGTGCGGTCGCCGTCGTAGTCGGCCGTCGTCACCAGCAGATCCGGTTCGGGCCGGTTGCGCTGGTCGAGCCTTATGGTCATCTCGCGGCCGACCCTGACGTCGGTGGGGGCTTGCTCCATGAGGGCGACGGTGAGCATGGTGACGAGGTGGCCGTGCCACCACCGCTGGGGCGACATCATGAAGACGAGGGCTCCGTCGATGAGCTCGGTGTGGCGGGGTGCCTCGGGGAGGCGGTCCAGGTCCTCCGCGAACCAGCCTTCCTCGCGCGGTGGGCGCATCCAGTCGGGCAGTGCGGTCATGGCTCAACCGTAGCGACTGCGGAAGTCCTGGGGCACGAGTTCGTCAACGCAGCGGCCAGTGCGTGGATCCTCGCCGCCCGCTATCACTACTAGAGGCCGGGCCGTGCGCGCCGGGCTGCCGCTCCCGTGCTGGGGCAGTGGGCCGTTCGGAGCGCTCGTTCCGCAGGGTGGGCCACAGGAGGCGACGCGGTTCAGCGTCGGCCGTCTCACGCGCCCCGCCCCGCCGCGGCGCCCGCCACCGCCCGTCGGCAGGCGTCCGCGTACGCCCGTACCAGCGGGCGGTGGCCGTCCTCGCGGCGCCAGGCCAGGACGCAGCGGCTGGGGGTGACGCCGTGGAGCGGGCGGGTGACCACTCCGCCCAGGCTGACGAGCAGGACGTTGCCCGCGGCCACCAGCCAGATGCCGAGGCCGGCGACCAGGGCCTCGTACGTCTCCTCGGTGCCGGCGATCTCCGCGCCGATTCTCGGCGGGCGGCCGTCGCGCGCGTCGAGGGCGAGCCAGTGGTCACGCAGCGGACCGGTGCTCTCGGGAAGGGCCAGGAACGGTTCGTCCAGCAGATCGGTGAAGTCGATCTCGGGGCGAGCGGCCAGGCGGTGGGTCTCCGGGAGGGCGACGTGGACCGGTTCCTCGGCGATCAGCGTCCAGGCGTAGCGGTCCTGGTCGGGCAGGGGCAGCCAGACGAAGGCCAGGTCGCTGTCGCCGTCGGCGAGGCCGGCGGTCGGGTCCTCCCAGTTCACCTGGCGCAGCCGGACGACGGTCCCGGGGTGCGCGGCCGTGAACCGGGAGCGGATCGCGGGCAGCAGGCCGCCGCGGCCCAGGCTGGTGCTCATCCCGACGACGAGTGTGCCGCGCTCCGCCGCCCGCGCCCGTTCCACGGCCGCCGCGGCCTCCCCCCACGCGTCCAGCACCCGCCGGGCGTGCGGCAGCAGCGCCGCGCCCGCCGCCGTGAGCGTCACGCCCTGCCGGTCGCGCCGGAACAGCTCCACGCCCAGCTGCCGCTCCAGGGCCCGGATCTGCTTGCTCAGCGCGGGCTGCGACACGTACAGTCGCTCGGCCGCCCGCGTGAAGTGCAGCTCCTCGGCCACCGCGGCGAAATAGCGGAGATCCCGGACATGAACGTCGGTCGTCATAGCCATCGGTTATCACCGTGGGTCTTGGACGGGCAACCGCCTTCCCCGGCACCGTCGTCGGTGGAAGGCGGACGGACCGACGACTACGGAGGAGCGGTCATGGACAAGGTGTGGCTGGTGACGGGCGCGAGCAGTGGTTTCGGCCGGGCGATCGCCGAGGCGGCGCTGGCCGCGGGCGACGTGGTGGTCGGCGCGGCCCGGCGGGCCGAGGCGCTGGCGGACCTGGTGGCCGCCCACCCCGACCAGGTGGAGGCGCTGCCCCTGGACGTCACCGACACGGCCGCCGCGGAGGCCGCCGTACGGGACGTCGTGGCGCGGCACGGGCGGATCGACGTGCTCGTCAACAACGCGGGCCGTACGCACGTCGGCGCCTTCGAGGAGACCACGGAGGCCGAGTTGCGGGCGCTGTTCGACGTGCACGTCTTCGGGCCCGCCGCGCTCACCCGGGCGGTCCTGCCGCACATGCGGGAGCGGCGCTCGGGCGCGATCGTGCAGATGAGCAGCATGGGCGGGCAGATGTCGTTCGCGGGCTTCTCGGCGTACAGCGGGACGAAGTTCGCGCTGGAGGGCCTGAGCGAGGGGCTCGCCGACGAGGTGCGGGAGTTCGGGATCAAGGTGCTGATCGTGGAACCCGGCGCGTTCCGCACCGGGCTGTTCGAACCGGGCCGTGCCGGTGCCAGCGCCGACAGCGGGGTGTACGCCAAGGTGAGCGACACCCGCGGCTTCATCTCCGGCGGCGACGGCAGCCAGCCCGGCGACCCGGCGAAGGCGGCCGCCCTGATCCTCGCAGCGCTCGAGGCGGAGGAGACCCCGCTGCGGCTGCCCCTCGGCGACGACGGCGTCACGGCCGTCCTCGGCCACCTGGACGCCGTACGGGCCGACATCGCCGCCTGGGAGAAGCGGAGCCGGGCGACCGGGTTCGACGACTGAGGTGCGGGTGGTGGTCCGAGCCGCGCCGTCACCCGGCCGGCAATGGCCGCCCTCCCGGAACGGGCTCGGCTCGGTGACCCGGCCGGGGCTCGAACTGCCGGTGCCCGGCGCCGGGCAGTCGGCCCGGGCCGGCAGGAGTCGGGAGGGTCGGGACCGCCGCACACGCAGACCGGCCCGGGCTCACCCAGGGCAGCCGACGGGCAACCCCACGGCCGTGCCGGGCCGTTGCGGCGGCGCGGAAGCCGTGGCCGGCGCACATGCGCCGGTGCGATGACCGAGGTGAGGGGGCGGGGACGCAGCGGCGACGACGTCCGTCCGCCGGCAGGCCACGTCGTCGACGTCGTCACGTCTCTCGGCGTGGGTGCGGACGCGCAGGTCGGTCCCTCCACGGACCCGAGCCGTCCCGGCAACTCCCGCGCCACCTCGCCCGCCTGACGCTCCGGCACCCATGGCCCACCACGCGGCCAGACCCTCAGCCGTCCCGATCGGGCCCCTCACCGTCCCGATCGTGCCCTCGACCGTCTCGATCAGGCCGTTCACCGCTCCTGCCGTCGCGTTCGCGACCCCCGTACCGCGCCCGCGCGCGCCGCGCTTACCATGCGCGCAGTCGTACGTCAGTTCTGCGTCAGTCAGGAGCACGGTACTCGTGTCCATACCCCCGCCGTCCGGGCCCCAGCAGCCCGAGGACCCGTACCGGCCTCCGCAGCCGCAGGGCCCGTACGCGCCCCACGCTCCGGGGCCGGTCCAGGGACCGCCCCCGGGTCCGCCCTACGGAGGATCGCCGTACCCGGTGTGGGGGCAGGGGTACCTGCCCCTCACCCCGCCCGCGCCGGTCAACGGCGTCGCCATCGCCGCGCTCGTGCTCGGGGTGCTGTGCTTCCTGCCCGCCGTCGGGCTGATCCTCGGGGTCGTGGCGCTCCTGCAGATCCGCAAGCGGGGGGAACGGGGCAAGGGGATGGCGATCGCCGGCGCCGCGCTGTCCTCCTTCGGCCTGGCGCTGTGGGTGGTGATGCTGGCCACCGGAGGCGCCTCCGCCGTGTGGGAGGGGTTCAAGGAGGGCGCCGCGGGCACCAGCTTCACGCTCGCCAAGGGCGAGTGCTTCGACGTGCCCGGTGACACCTTCCGCGAGGACGTCTACGACGTCGACAAGGTGTCCTGTTCCGGTGAGCACGACGGCGAGGTCTTCGGCACGGTGCCGCTCCGCGGGAGCGGCTACCCGGGTGACGACCACGTCACCGACACGGCCGAGGACAAGTGCTGGGACCTCCAGCAGAGTTACACGATGGACCCCTGGGCGCTGACCGAGGACGTCGACGTCTACTACCTCACTCCCACCCGCGACAGCTGGAGTTGGGGCGACCGCGAGATCACCTGCGTCTTCGGCAACAGCGACGAGCGGGGCACCCTCACCGGCTCGCTGCGCCACGACGAGACGACCCTCGACGCCGACCAGCTGGCCTTCCTGGAGGCGATGGCCGCCGTCGACGAGGTGCTCTACGAGGAGCCGGAGGAGTACGCCGAGGAGGACCTGTCCGCCAACCGGACCTGGGCGGCCGACGCCGGGGACGTGACCGCCGAACAGGCCGAGGCGCTGCGCGGGCGCGGCTGGCCCGCCGAGGCGCAGACGGCCGTCGCCGACCTGGTGAAGGACATGCAGGCCGCCGGCAGGGAATGGGCGAAGGCGGCGGACGCCTCCGACGCGGACACCTTCTACGAGCACTACGACAACGCCTACGCCTATGTCGACGGCGACTCCACCGTCACCGCGCGCGAGGCTCTGGGGCTGGCCACCACCCCGCCGACCTACGACGAGGAGCCCGGAAGCGGCGGCAGCACCGGGGACGAGGGCGGCCTCGATGTGTGATCACCTCCATAGCGGGGAGAAAGTGCCTGCGTAAAGCCTCCCCCCGGGATAAGTCATCACATCGAGTGATTCTCTGGCCTTTGCTTGCATGGCACAACCCACGGTTGCCAGGCTGTAGCTGTCTGTACAACCTGATGGGAGCGGCCAGTGACATTCGGTGAGCAGCCGGCGTACCTGCGCGTCGCGGGTGATCTCCGCAAGAAGATCGTCGACGGCTCGCTGCCACCGCACACCCGCCTCCCGTCCCAGGCCAGAATCCGCGAGGAGTACGGCGTCTCGGACACCGTCGCCCTGGAGGCGCGCAAGGTCCTGATGGCGGAGGGGCTGGTGGAGGGCCGCTCCGGGTCCGGGACGTACGTCCGCGAGCGGCCGGTGCCGCGCCGGATCGCCCGCTCCGGCTACCGGCCGGCCACTGGCGCGACGCCGTTCCGGCAGGAGCAGGCCGACGCCCGCGCCCGCGGGACCTGGGAGTCCCGCAGCGAGCAGACCGAGGCGAGCCGGGCCGTCGCCGAGCGGCTCGGCATCCAGCCCGGTGACCGTGTGATGTGCACGCGGTACGTCTTCCGGGAGGCCGGCGAGGCGATGATGCTCTCCACCTCCTGGGAGCCCCTCGCCGTCACCGGCCGCACCCCCGTCATGCTGCCCGAGGAGGGACCGCTCGGCGGCATGGGCGTCGTCGAGCGCATGCGCGCCATCGACGTCATCGTCGACAACGTCACGGAGGAGGTCGGCGCCCGCCCCGGCCTCGCCGAGGAACTCCACGCCCTGGGCGGTGTCCCCGGCCACGTCGTCCTGGTCGTCCACCGCACGTACTACGCCTCGGGCCGCCCGGTGGAGACGGCGGACGTGGTGATTCCGGCCGACCGGTACCGCGTCGCCTACCACCTCCCGGTGAAGTAGCCGGGCCCGGGCCGGTGGTGAGGCGGAGAGGCGACCGCCGGGGGTGAGGTGCCCCGGCCGGTGAGCCCGCCGGAGGCGCCCCCACCGTGGGTTCCCCGCCCTCCCGCCGCCCCCTCGGTCGGGGTTCCGGGTGCCGGGTGAGGCCGGGTGGTCGTGAGAGAGGTGGCGCACTGCGCGGGGACAGCGCACACCCCTCCGGCAGTTGCCCCCGGAAACCCGCGCTCCGCGGGGGTGGCCGTGCGCCGTCGGAATCCGGTCGATTTCCGTCGTTCCCGCAGGTCGTCCGCCGGGTGACCGACACGCCGCCGACCGGAGGCGTCGCGCCGCGCGCACGGCGCGTTCGGTCCCGTGCGCCCCCTCCGTCTTGGCTGGTTGCGTACCTGTTTGTGAAAAGGCGTGTTCGCTGCGTAAAGGTTAGGCGTACGCTCGGGCATATGCGGATTGCGGTTTCCTCAGAGGGCGGGGCGCGGAGCGTGCTGCGCACGGGATCCCGGCGCGGCAGGGCGGGAAGGGGGCGTGGGGCGTGATGAACGACGGCACCATCTCTCTGCCCTGGCTCGTCATACGGCAGGACGACAACGGCAATCGCTACCGCGTGGGCCGGTACGCGACGCGGGCCGAGGCGCAGAAGATCGCCGACAGCCTCGACACCCGCGGACACAAGCAGCTCTACTGGGTCGAACGCATCGGGCAGAACGGGGACGCCTCCCGCAACTGACCCCGTGCTTCCCGGGACCGACCTCCCGGGCGTTCCCGTAGGCTCCGGCGCATGACGGAACGGATCGTGGTGGTCGGAGCCGCGCTGCTCGACGGCGACCGCCTGCTCGCCGCGCGCCGCAGCGCACCCCCCGAGCTGGCCGGGCGCTGGGAGCTGCCCGGTGGCAAGGTCGAGCCGGGCGAGCGGCCCGAGGAGGCCCTCGTGCGCGAGCTGGGCGAGGAACTCGGCGTGGCCGCCGAGGCCGTGGCACGGGTGCCGGGGGAGTGGCCCCTGAGATCCCCCTACGTCCTGCACGTCTGGACCGCCCGGCTACGTCCCGGCTCCCCGGCCCCCCAGCCCCTTCAGGACCATGACGCCGTGCGCTGGCTCGGCCCCGGCGAAATCTGGGACGTCAACTGGCTTGACCAGGACGTGCCGGCCGTCCGGGAGACGATCGCCCGGCTGGGGGCGAACGCGCGTTGATCCCCGTCCCTGACTGCCCCCGCCCCGCATCGAGGACGGACTGCCCAGGTTCCTGATGCGCCGTTGGTGCCACAGCACGCTCTGCCGCGCGGTACTGGCCTCGTGATATCGGGTATGTGCCCCTTAACCCTACGAAACCGGACATGGGTGCACCTCGCTGGCCTGGGAAGTGATCGGCGTGATCGACACCGAAGGCGACCGCGCCGAGTGGACGTTCCCCGCGGACCCCGGTGCGGTGCGCACCGCCCGCAGCGCGGTACGGGGCCAGCTGCGCGGCTGGGACCTCGACAGCCTCGGCGATCTCACGGCCCTCCTGGTCAGCGAGCTGGTGACGAACGCCCTCCGGCACGCCACCGGTCCCATCGGCGTCCGCCTGGTCCGCCCCGCCGGTCTGGAGGGCGTGCTGCTGGTCGAGGTCTCCGACCCGCTGCCCGACCCGCCGCGCGAGCGCGTCGCCCGGCCCGACGAGGAGGGCGGCCGCGGACTGCAACTGGTGGCCTCGTCCTCGCGGCGCTGGGGCACCCGGCCCGGCGACACCGGCAAGACGGTGTGGTTCGAACTCGCGGTGCCCGACTGACGCACGCCCGGGTCTGGGAGGCTTGGGGACCCAGGGTGCGCGCCCGTCGGCGGCCCTCCCCGGCGACCGGTGCCGGAAGGGGTGATTCGACGACGTGTCCGCTGGTTAGAAGACTGGAAGTGTTGTCACGGAACGGTCCGGAAAACGCCTGGACCGTGCTGTGATCGTGAACATCGTGCCGCGCGGCGCCGTAGTGCTGGATACTGCGGGCAGCCGCCACCGGTGACCGGTGCCGGGCGCGGTGAGCTGGAGGGGACGGTTCGCGTGAGCGAGATACCAGCGAAGGCCACGGAGTCCGAGGACCCGTCGGACGGCGCGAGGGCCCGGGCCGGGGGCGCGAGGGCCGCGGGCGCGCTTGCAGCCGACGCCGCGCACACCCCGGACGACGGCGCCCTCGCCGAGGGGCCCGGCGGCGAGGGCGAGGTGCCGGCCGGGGACGCCATGTGGCAGAGCAGTCCGCCCGGCTCGATCTACGACTACATCAAGGTCGCATCGTTCTCGATCGGCGCCGACGGGCTGGTCGACCAGTGGAGCCTGCGCGCGGAGCAGATCTTCGGCATCCCGGCAGACCGGGCGGTCGGCATGGATCCCATCGACGCCTTCGTCGACCCCGACCTGCGCGCACGCGGCCAGCGCAAGATGGCCGAGATCCTCGACGGGCGGGAGTGGACCGGCGTGGTCCCCTTCCGGATGCCCGACACGGAGGACGGCCGACGCGGCGAGGACGGCCTCGCCGAGGTGTACGTCATGCCGACGCGCACCAAGGACGGCGAGAAGGCCGCCGTGTGCATCGTCGTCGACGTCCGCACCCTGCGCAGCATCGAGACCGACCTCGCCGCCTCGCAGGCGATTTTCGGTCAATCTCCGTTCGGATTCCTGCTGATCGACCCCGACCTGCGGGTCCGCCGTGCCAACCAGCGGTTCGCCTCCCTCTTCGGCGGCAGCCCCGACGACCACCGCGGCCACGGCGTCCACGACTACCTGCCGCGCGGGGAGGCGGAACGGGTCGCGGCGACCCTGCGCAGGGTCCTGGAGACCGGCGACTCCGTCACCGACATGCACGTCACCGGCTTCCTGCCGGGCTCCGACGAACGCCGCCACTGGTCCGTCAATCTCTACCGCGTGCACAGCGGTTCCGGCCGCCCGATCGGCATCGCCTGGCTCGGCATCGACATCACCGCCCGCCGCGCCGCCGCCCGCGAGGCCGCCGCCGCCCGGCGCAATCTCGCCCTTTTGAACGAGGCGGGCGCCCGCATAGGGAACTCCCTCGATCTGGAGACGACCGCGCGCGAACTCCTCGACGTGGTCGTGCCCGGCTTCTGCGACCTGGCCACCGTCGACCTCTACCAGGGCCTCCTGGTCGGCGACGAGACCCCGCCCGGGCTCGCCGACGGCAGCGCCGAACTGCGCCGCGTCGCCTTCGCCTCCGCCGTCTCCGACGTGCCCTTCGCCGGCACCGGCGCGCCCGTCCCGCTCGGCGCGGTCCACCACTACCCGTTCAACTCGCACTGCGCGGACGCCCTGCGCGCGGCGCGCCCGCAGATCATCCCCGGCGAGGAGGGCGGCCTCGTGCAGTCCACGCTCGCCATCCCGATGGTCGCCCACGACACCGTCGTGGGCCTCGCGCAGTTCTCGCGGACGAAGGGCAGCGAGCCGTTCGGCGACCGGGACCGGGACCTGGCGGTGGAGCTGGCGGCGCGTGCCGCCGTCTGCATCGACAACGCGCGCCTGTACCGGCGGGAGCACGAGCGGGCGTTGATACTGCAACGGTCCCTGCTGCCGCCGGGCGACCCGGTCGCCTCCGGCCTGGACATCGCCTGCCGCTACCTGCCCGGCAACGCCTCCACCGGCCGCCCCAGCGAGGTCGGCGGCGACTGGTTCGACGTCATCGAACTCCCCGGCCACCGTACGGCCCTGGTGGTCGGCGACGTGATGGGCCGCGGCCTGCGCGCGGCCGTCGCCATGGGCGAACTGCGCACGGCGGTACGGACCCTGGCGCTGCTGGACCTCGAACCGGCCGAGGTCCTCTCGGCGTTGGACGAGATCGCCCGCGGCCTCGGCACCCCCGGCGGCGTCCAGCAGGCCACCCGGGCGGCCCGCCGCCCCCGCGAGGCCGACCTGTCCGAGGTGTACCTCGCGACCTGCGTCTACGCGGTATACGACTCGGTGACCCGGCGCTGCACCTTCGCCAACGCGGGCCACCTGCCACCCGTCCTGGTCGAGCCCGGCGAGGCGGCCCTCATGCTCGACGTGCCGCCGGGCATGCCGCTCGGCGTCGGCGGGGAGCCCTTCGAGGAGGTCGAGGTCGAACTCCCCGAGGGCGCGCTGCTCGCGCTCTACACGGACGGCCTCGTCGAATCCCGCGACCACCCGCTGGACGAGGGCCTCCAGGCCTTCGTGGGCGCGCTCACCGACCCCTCCAGCCCCCTGGAGGACGTCTGCGACCACGTTCTCCACACCCTCGACACGCACCACGGCGAGGACGACATCGCGTTGCTGATGGCACGTGTACAGGGCCTCCCGGCCGAGTCCGTCGGCGACTGGACCCTGCCCCGCGAGCCGCGCAGCGTGGGCCGCGCCCGTGAGTACGCGCGCGGCCAGCTCCTCAGCTGGGACATGGAGCCGCTCGTCGACACGACCGAGCTGCTGGTCAGCGAGCTGGTCACCAACGCGCTGCGGTACGGCGAGGGCGAGATCAGGCTGCGGTTGCTGCTCGACCGCACGCTGGTCTGCGAGGTCTGGGACGCGGGCCTGGTCCAGCCACGCCGCCGCCGCGCCCGCGACACGGACGAGGGCGGCCGGGGCCTGCAACTCGTCGGCCTGCTCTCGGCGGCCTGGGGCTCGCGCCGCACCCCACGCGGCAAGACGGTGTGGTTCGAACTGCCCCTGCCCGACGGGGAAACGGGGCTGACGGACCCGGCGGAGGCGCTGTTGAGCCTTTTCTAGCCCGGATCAGCGGTGCGGGTGGGGTGGTGCGCCGGTGTGCCCCACCCCATCGACAGGAGCATGGCGCGTGCGCTCACGTCCCGTGGGAAATGCGCCGCACCAGGTGCGTTTGATGAGGACGGCGGGCAGGTGTTCCGACTCGACCTCGAGGGGGACGCGGGCGTCGTGGGCGAAGCACGCCATGGCGAGCGGGGCGAGGGCTACGAGCCCCGACGCCTGGAAGGACCTGCTTCGGCCTCACGGACGACGCGGTGGAGCACCTCCATCGGCGGATACAGCAGCTTGCCCACCGTCTCCGGGTCGGCGACGGCTTCCGGGTCGGTGGCATCGACCCCGGCCCGGCTCAGACCTCGAACTCGCCCAACCAGCCGCGCTGCAGCAGGTGCTTGGGCAGGTAGTCCGACTCCACCTCGATCCGGATCTCTCCGTCGTGGGCGAGGCAGGCGATGGCGAGGGGGCCCAGGGCGATCCGGCCTTCGGGGTCCTTGGCCCGGTCCTCGTCCGCCGTCCAGTAGCTCTTGTGCAGTTGCAGAGCCTCGACGAGGGCTTGGTTGAAGCCGTCGTGGTCCTTGCGCAGGAAGCGGTGGAAGAGGTTGATCGGCGGATACAGGACGTGCTGCAGGAGGTCGCGGGGAGCGGTGGTGGCCACGTCGGGGTGCGAGCCCTGCAGCGTCGCGGTCAGTTCCTCCACCAGCCCCGGCCTCTGGAGCCAGTACGCCTGGAGGGCGGCCACCCAGTGGTAGACGTACTCGTCGAACTGGCCTTCGGGAGAGCGCAGCCGGTCCACCGGGATCTCGCAGAGCCGGCTCATCCGCTCCTGGTCGCGGCAGACGATCGCCAGCCAGAAGGCGGTGAGCCAGTTGCCGGCGTCGGCGTACGGACGAGGGCCGAGCGCGGGGATGCGCCGGACCTTGTGGTGGATACGGGTTTCGACAACACCGTCACTGCTGTTGGTCACCGCGAACAGAGCCGAGCCCAGCTGCATGGCCGCGACCACCGACTCCCACGTTTCGAGCGCTGCCGCCCGGGGGTCCACAGTGCAATGCGCCCGTACGTTCAGCAGCGACTTGGAGAACGTGGTGTCGATCATGCCGGGCGCCTCCTCCAGGCGCTCGATCGACGCGGCCGTACTCGCCTCGAGCGCCTCGGCGAAACGCTCGGCGTTCGGCCCCGGCACACCATGCCGGGCAATGGTGACGGTCACGGCGTGCTCCTGTCGGCGATGTCGAACTGCCTCATGTGGTAGCCAGCGTACTCGCCGGTGTTCTTCTCTCCCTTGACCACGATGTAGTCCACATCGCCCCTGGCCAGCGCCGCTTCGAGTTCGTCCGCAAGCAGCAGTTCGTTGGGGTTGTCCTCGCCGCGCTTGCGCATCTCGTCGAGAATGTCCAGGAAGTATTCCCTGGTTCCCTGCGAGACCCGCTTCCCGCTCGGCAGATTGCGCGCCCCGAGCTCCGTGGTGACGCTGCTCTTGGCCTCCACGACGACGAAGCCGCCGTCCTCACGCCGCCAGACCTGGTCGAACTGGTCGTTGCCGTTGGCCGGGCCGTCCAGCGGCTCCCGGGTGGCGTTCGGATAGTGCTCCGGGATGACGTGGTGTTCGGCGATGGCTTCGCCGTAGGCCTCCGCGTTCCTCACCATGTCGCGGTGCGCGGACTTGTACTCGTAGGTGCGCTCGACCTGGTCCAGTGCCGTTTCGGGTGTGGGGTCGGCCTTGTGCGCCTCGACGGCCTCGGCCTTGTGGCGGCCGGCGGCCGTGTCGTAGCCGATGGAGTAATGCCGGTCGGCCGCCGCCTGGTCGAGCGTCTTGAGAGCGTCGGGGCTCGCGGTCTCACGCCCGGCCTTGACGGCGTCGCCGAGGTAGTGCGGCTTGAGCGGTTCCGGCGCGTCCTTGACCGAGACCCACGGGTGCTGGGGCGTCTCCCGGGTCAGCTGCGGAGGGGTCGTGCCGCTCTCGTCGACGAGCTCGAGGCTCTTCCGGTTGCCGTTGGACTTGTAGAACTCGTCGAAGTACCCGGGTTCGTGGTTGGCACGGTAGATCTGGATCTCGTGGATCTGCTCGGGGGTGAGCGAGCCCTCAGGCCCGTACGGGTTGTCGCCGTCCCGCATGAAGCTGGGCCGGGCGGCTTCCGCGTCCCGAGGGGGCGCGCTTCCCTCCGGCCCGGGCGATGCGTTGTCCCCCACGCCGGCCGCGTCGTCGCCGAGGCCGTCCAGGCCGCTGAGGCCCGCGGGCGGTTCGACGCCGTGGCTGCCGCCGGGCAGCGGGGTGTCGCCGCCGTTGTGGCCCGGCAGGTCCCGGCCGGGGGTGTTGACGTCGGTGGCGTGCCCGCCCGGCAGCTGGTCGCCCGTCCGGGTTCCGGGCACCGCGTTGTCCGTGGTGCCGGCGGGGACGTGGGTGTCGACGCTGTTGGTCGGCATGTTGCCACCGACCCCGCCGCCCGGGAGGTGGTCGGCGGTGCCGCCGGGGAGGTGGGTGCCCGCGCCGGTGCCGGGCAGGTCGGTGCCGGCGTGGACGGTGGGCAGGTCGCCGCCCGCGTGGACGGCGGGCGTGC
>NZ_JBIUBX010000028.1:0-147862 GCF_044548445.1 Streptomyces sp. NPDC052016 | reverse complement strand
AGGAACTCCACGGTGCCGGCGCCGACATAGCCGGCTTCCTTGAGGATGGCCTTGGAGGAGGAGTACAGCTCGGCGACCTGCTGCGGGGACAGGAACGGGGCGGGGGCTTCCTCGACGAGTTTTTGGTGGCGGCGCTGCAGGGAGCAGTCGCGGGTGGAGACCACCACGACGTTGCCGTGGGTGTCGGCCAGGCACTGGGTCTCGACGTGGCGGGGCTTGTCGAGGTAGCGCTCGACGAAGCACTCCCCGCGGCCGAACGCGGCGACGGCCTCGCGGACGGCGGAGTCGTACAGCTCCGGGACTTCCTCCAGGGTGCGGGCGACCTTCAGGCCGCGGCCGCCGCCGCCGAAGGCGGCCTTGATCGCGATGGGCAGGCCGTGTTCCTTGGCGAAGGCCACGACCTCCTCCGCGCCGGAGACGGGGTCGGGGGTTCCGGCCACCAGGGGGGCGCCGGCGCGCTGGGCGATGTGGCGGGCGGCGACCTTGTCGCCGAGATCGCGGATGGCCTGCGGGGGCGGGCCGATCCAGACCAGGCCCGCGTCCAGGACCGCCTGGGCGAAGTCGGCGTTCTCGGAGAGGAACCCGTAGCCGGGATGGATGGCGTCCGCGCCGGACTCACGCGCGGCGCCCAGCACCTTGTCGATGTCGAGGTAGCTGGTCGCCGGAGTGTCACCGCCCAGGGCGAACGCCTCATCCGCGGCGCGGACATGCAGAGCGTCCCGGTCCGGCTCGGCGTAGACGGCCACGCTCGCGATACCGGCATCCCGGCACGCCCGGGCCACGCGGACTGCGATTTCGCCACGGTTGGCGATGAGCACCTTGCGCATGTGCCTTCCTCGGTCACGACGGGAATCTGCGGGAACGTCACGGATGAACGCCATACGTACTCGCTGCTCCTCAGGAGGCGTTGGGCAGTTGTCCGGCGGTCGGCCCCCACTGCCAGTTCAGCGGATTCCGGAACGTGCTCTCGTCGCCGCCCGAAAGAATGATCTGCTGCATCTGCTGAATGGCGCGGGACGGGTCGAGGCCGAGTTCCTCCTGAAGAATTCCGCGGAGTTGCTGATAGGCGTGCAGGGCGTCTCCCCGGCGGCCGCTCAGATAGAGCGCGGTGATGAGCTGGCCGTGCAGCCACTCGTTGAGCGGATGGCGGACGACGAGGCTCCTGAGTTCCGCCGCGAGCCTGCCGTGCCGGCCGAGCCGCATGTCCGCCTCGATCCGCTGCTGCAGGACCCGCATGTGCATCTCCTGGAGATGCTGGACGTGCTGCGTGAGGACGGGACCGCAGGTCACGTCCGTCAGAACGCCCCCGCTCCACAGGTCCAGGGCCCGGGACAGCACCCGGGACGCCTCGCCGACGTCCCCGGCGTGCAGCAGGGACTCGCCCTGCCGGGCCAGCCGGAGGAAGGTCTCGGCGTCGATCTGCTCGGGCACCGCGCGCAGGACGTAGCCGGCGGACCAGGTATCGATCAGGTTGACCGCGGCGGCACCGGCGATCTCCTGGGTGAGTATCTTCCGAAGGTGGTAGACGTGGGTGCGCACGGTGGAGAGCGCGGTTTTCGGAGGGTTCTTCCCCCACAATTCGTCGACCAGAATCTCATGGGGCACGACGGATCCGGGCTGCAGAACCATGAGGGACAGCAGCTGACGGACCTTCGGGCCGCGTGGAGCCGCGATCTTCTCGTTGTTGACTCGTATTTCCAGAGGCCCGAGAACATTGAAACGCAACACAGATCCCCCCGCTGGACTCGCATCGTTTACGGGCACCAACGGAATGCAACAATTCCATCCGGGCGCGGGGAACCGCAAGGAACTGATCCTAAGGTTGATTCACAGCACATCGAAGGGTGCGACCGAGGCCTCGTCGTCCGGGCGATCCCCGTCGGAGAGCACCGCCACCGTGGTCATGACGTGGTTGCCGGGCAACAGCCGCACCCAGCCCACGAGTCGGCAGCGGGCGGGCAGCAGGCCGCCGGCGAGGTGTGCGTGGAGCCGACCGCCGGCGACCCGCAACTCGATGTCGTGGAAGACGGGTTCGGGTGCGTCCAGGGCGGACAGGGCCTTGTAGACGGCCTCCTTGGCGGAGAACACCACGGAGAGCCGGCTCTCCGGGCGGCGCGCCTGCCCTACCCACGCGCGCTCGTGCGGGGTGCACACCAGCCGGGCCGCGTCCTGACCGAGACGGTCGGTGCGCTCCAGGTCCGCACCGGTGGCGATCACCCGGGGATGGACGCTGACGAAGCACGCCCCTATGTGGCCCACGCAGTGGCTGATGGATCCGCGGACCCCGGCCGGGAACACGGGTCGTCGGCCGTCCCGCAGCACCGGCCCGCCGATTCCCAGCGCCCGCAACGCCCGGGCCGCCGCCGCGCGGCCCGCGAGGAAGTCGGCCCGCCGGGCGGCGGGCAGGGAGCGGGCCAGCCGTTCCTCCTCGGGGTGCAGCGTCACCGGCGTCCGGGGCTCGTCGAGCCGGCACCAGGCGAGGGCCGTGGCCGGGAGCGGGCCGAGCACCACGGCGTCGCCGAGGCCGGACGCGGGGGCGGTGGCGCGGGCGGCGGCGGTGGGGGAGGTGGGCCGGCCGGGGACGGCGTACTCCTCCGGCTCGACGGGCCCGGTGCCGGCCCGCGTACGGAGGTCGGTGTGGTGGGTGGTGGGTGTCATGGCTGCTCCTGTGACAGGTCGCAGCCGGCGGGCGCCGGTCTCGGGGACCGGGCGCCCGCCGGGCGGGGGGTCGGCTCCCGCGGTCGCGCCGAGGCGGCTGGTTCCGCGGGGGAGCGTCGGGTCGGCCCGGGTCAGACCGTCGCGTCGGCGGACTCCCGCGACGCGTTCTGTGTGGCCGGCTCGGCGGTGTCGGCCGGAGCGTCGGCCGCCGGGCGGTCGGTGAGGATGAGGTGCAGGACGACCGCGCCGACCAGGCAGATGACGACGGTGCCCCACAGCACGACCTGGAAGCCGTGCGTGTAGCCCTGCCCGAGGAAGTCGGTGAGGGCGTCGCGGCTCGCGGCCGGCGCCTTGTCGACCACGGCGTCGAGGTTGCCGCTGGAGACGCTGTCGGTGACGCTGCGGGGGGTGAGGTCCGTGCCCTGGGTGTAGCGGCCCAGGCCGTCGGAGATGCGCTGCTGGAGCAGGGACATGAGGGCGGCGACCATGCCCGCGACCGCGACGGCCTCGGTGGCCAGGCGGATGGTGTTGAACATGCCGCTGGCCATGCCGACCTTGGCGGGCGGGACGGTGCTCACCGCGGCGCCGTCCATGAGGCCGTAGATGAGGCCGATGCCGATGCCGACCAGCAGCAGGGGTCCGGTGAGCTCGAGCAGGCCGATGCCGGGGTGGACGACGGTCAGCCAGGCCAGTCCGGCGGCGACCAGGACGAGGCTGCCGCTGAGGATGGGCCGCATCGGGACGCCCGCCTGGACCATACGTCCGGAGACCAGCGGGAAGGCCAGGACCGGAGCGGTCAGCAGCAGCATCGTCAGACCGGCGGCGCTGTCGGTGAGCCCGTTGGCGCCGACCAGGTACGAGGGGAGCAGCACCATCAGGCCGACGAAGCCGAAGGAGACGGCGGTGGCGAGCAGGTTGACCGCCATGAACCGCGGTTCGGCGAACAGGGACAGGTCGAACATCGGGAACCGCTGACGGCGCTCGACGAGGACGAACCCGGCCAGCAGCAGCACGCAGGCGGCGAACAGACCCAGCACGCCGGCGCTGCCCCAGCCCCAGACCGGGCCCTGGATGACGCCGAGGGTGAAGCAGAACAGGGCGAGGGTGAAGGTCACCGTGCCGGCCCAGTCGACGGAGTGGGCGTCGGGGTCCTTGGACTCCTGCACCAGCTTCAGCCCGAACATGGACGCGACGGCGATGGCGAACTGCACCCAGAAGATGGCGCGCCAGCCCAGCCCCGAGACGAGCAGACCGGAACTGGTCGGGCCGATGGCGAGACCGGCGCCGATGGTGACGCCGACGAACGCGAACGCCTTGGTCCGGGCGGCGCCGTGGAACATGTTCGCCATGACCGACACACCGGCGGTCATCATGGCGGCTGCGGCCACACCGGCCACCGCGCGGGCGGCGTCCAGCAGCAGGACGTTCGTGGCGAGCGCGCCGATCAGGGCGGAGACGCCGTAGAGCCCGACGCCGAAGGAGAACACCCGCTTGCGGCCGATGCGGTCGGCGATCGACCCGGCGGCCATCATGAAGCTGGCGGCGGTGACGTTGTAGGCGTTGACGACCCACTGCAGCGGTACGACGCCGGCGTCCAGGTCGCGGCCCATCGCGGGGAGCGCGACCGGTGCGCTGCTGAGGCCGTAGGGGACGATGAAGACGGCCAGGCACAGGGCGAAGATGGTGAGGCCCGCGCGGGGCGGCGCCTCGGGGGTGGCGGCGGCAGCAGCCATCGAAGCTCTCCTTGATCGTGGCATCTCGGGTGGTCGGAAGGGGGCGGCAGGGGGACGGGGGAAGGACCCCTGCCGCCCCCGGTCTGAGGGGCTCCGGCCGGGGCGGCGGCCGGGTCAGCTCTCGCGGCGGGGCAGGCCGCGCAGGAACTGCGAGAGGGTCTGCAGGAAGCGGTTGTCCTCCCACTGGGCGTAGACGACGTCCTGGTGGGTGAGCGTCGGGTCGGAGAAGAGCGACAGCTCGGGGATGCGGCTTGCGGCGGTGACGGCCGCCGCGGCCTGTCCGGTGGTGCCGTTGGTCAGACCGGACTGGAAGGTGTAGAGCGGGACGTCGATGGCCTCGGCGTGGGCCAGGCGCAGGCCGAGCAGGCGGGTGAGCTCGGTCTCCTTGAAGTCGATGGCGGCGACGAGGTCGAGCATCACGCGGTTGAGGGTGTACCAGAGCCAGGCGCCGGGGCGGGGGCCGGCGAAGGCCTCGGCGACGGTCCGCAGGCGGGTGGGGCCGCCGTCGGTCCAGGAGCCGCCGTCGTCCAGCCGGCCCGCCTGCACGGAGTACGACGGGTGGGCGTGCGCGGCGTCGACGAGGCGCCCGAACAGGCCGGCGTTGGTCAGCTTGCCGTCGGTGCGGAACGCCTCCGGAACGCGGTCGGCGAGCGCCGCGGGGCCGTCGGGGTCGGCCAGGGCGTGCCGGGCGGCGAGCTGGAACCAGACGGCCGCCGACTCCGGCCGGTCGCCCAGGCCGGTGGTGGTGCTGGTGAAGTCCTCGAAGACGGCGCCGGACTCGATCGCCGCGAGCCACCCCTTGGCGGCCTCCAGGGGCAGGTCGAACTGCATGCCGGCGCCCGAGTAGGCGTTGAGGACACCGCCGTCGACGACGGCCAGTCCGGCCAGGTCGCGGTAGCCGGGGGTGCCGTCGAAGTCCCACGCGGCGTACAGCAGGGCCTCGCTGCCGCCGACGGACACGCCACCGAGGACGACGTCGCGCCGGCCGCCGTCGGAGGCCGCACGGACCACGCGGCGCAGGTCCTCCAGGAGGACCTCCAGGCCCCACTGGGCGGCGAAGGCGGAGGCCGCCGGGTCCTGCACCCGGTAGTGACCGCCCAGGTAGTACTCGGTGGCCTGCTCGGGGGTGTCGGCGAAGCCGGAGAGGTCGGCGAGGTTCTGCTCGCGGCGGTCCACGGCCCACACCTGCAGGTCGTCCGCGGCGGACGCGAGGGCCCGCGCCGTGTGCCGGAACACCCCCGCGCCGCCCTCGCGGCCGCCGAGCAGGACCAGGACGCGGCGGGCGTCCCGGCGGCCGACCTTGAGTACGCCGACCTGCTGCAGCTCAACCGGGCCGGCGGCCTGGACGCCCTGCACGTACTCGTACGCCTCGATCCAGTCCTGCTGCTCCTGCGACATGACGATCCACTCCTCGGTAGTTGCACATCTCCGATGAACTGCAACATGAACGTACCAGAGAAAGCCGAAGTTGCAACACCGATGATGCAAGTAATCCTTGTCCTGCAACTTTGGTGTCACCTAAACTGGAGTGCGACGGGGATGAACATCCGCGACCGAGAGGCGGCCACGACGTGACCGAGACGACTACGAGAGATCGGCCGCTGCGCGCCGATGCCGAACGGACCGTGCGGACGATCCTGGAAGTGGCCGAGAGGGTGCTCGGCGAGGACCCGACCGCGAGCCTCGCCCAGATCGCCGCCGCGGCCGGCGTCGCCCGCACCACGGTCCATCGCCGGTTCGCCTCCCGTGAGGCGCTGCTCGACGCGATGGCGGTGCACGCCTTCCGGCAGGTCGAGAACGCCATCGACGTCGGCCGCCCGGAGACCGCGCCGCCGCTGGTGGCGCTGCACCAGATCACCGCCAACGTGATCCAGGTCAAGAGCGGCTGGCGCTACACCGTCGGTCAGCCGCACCTGCGCGACCCGGAGGCCGTCGCCGCGCACGAGCGCATCTTCGCCAAGGGCCACCTCCTGCTCGACCGGGCACAACAGGCCGGTCTGCTGCGCCCCGACGCGGACCTCGAGTGGGCCCGGCGGGTGTATCACGCCCTCATCGAGCAGGCCATCCAGGTGCAGGCGGAGACCTCCGCCGACCCGGACGCGCTGGCGGCCTCCGTGGTCGACACGCTGCTCAACGGGCTCGGCGCGGCACGCTCCTGACGTCCCGCCGGACAACGCGAAGGGCGGCATCCGCGATGCGGATGCCGCCCTTGAGGCGCGCGACGACGTCGGATCAGGCAGCGGGCGCGGGCTTCGGCGCCCCCGTCAGCGGCTTGTCCCACGCGCCGAGCTGGCGGAAGAGCTCCAGGTCGTCACGGACGGCCCAGTGCTGCACCACCTGGCCGTCGGCGATCCGGTACACGTGCAGGTGCTGCACGCGCACTTCCTTGCCCGTGGCCGGAACCCCCATGAACTCGGCGACCTGGCGGCCCGAGAAGACCAGGCGGATCAGGGCCTTGTCGCCCTTGGCGAAGGCGTCGACGACCTCCCAGCGGGCGTTCTCCCAGACGCTGCGCATCCAGTGGGCCGTGCGGATGTAGGCCTCCGCGCCGATCGGCGAGCCCTCGGGGGCCTCATAGTCGACGAAGTCCTTGGACACCAGGCGCCGGGCGACCTCCTCGTCGCCGTCGTTGAAGATCTTGCCCATCTCCAGGGCGATCTTCAGAACGTCGTCGTCCGTCATGACGTTTTCCTCTCGTGTCTCGCGCGCCGCGCGCACTTCGCGCGCCGGTCACGCCTCCGGGGTGTTTCCAGGGGGATGTGGGGGTGGGGGGAGTGGGGGATGGGGCGATGTGGGGGTGGGGGAATGGGGGGTCTTCGCGGGTGGTGAAGGAAGGGAAGTGCCGAAGGAAGCGGAGGGGCGCGGCCGGAGCCGCCGCTCACTGCCCCATGCCGATGCCGCCGCCGACCGGCACCGCGGCTCCGGTGACGTAGGCGGCGCCGTCGCCGGCGAGGAACGTGACGACGTCGGCGACCTCCTGCGGGGTGCCGGTGCGGCGCAGCGGGGTCTGGCTCAGCAGCTGGGCGCGCCGCTTGTCGGTGACGGCCTCGATCATGTCGGTCTCGATCAGACCGGGCGTGACCATGTTGACGGTGATGTTCCGCGAGCCCAGTTCCCAGGCGAGCGACCGTGTCAGCCCGAGCATGCCGGACTTGGACGCGGCGTAGTTGGACTGCCCGGGAGAGCCGAGGAAGCCCATGATCGACGATATGAAGACGATGCGGCCCCACTTGGCGCTGATCATGGAGCGGGACACGAGGCGGGCCATCCGGAAGGAGCCGACGAGATTGGTCGCGATGACGTCCTCGAAGTCCTCCTCGCGCATGGTGGGGGCCAGCGCGTCACGGGTGATGCCGGCGTTGGCGACCAGCACGCCCACCGGCCCGTACTGCGCCTCGACCTCCTTCACGGCGCGCTGCGCCGCCTCGGGGTCGCGGACGTCGCAGCGCACGCCGAACAGCCCGTCGGGTGCCTCCCCGCTGCGATGGATGATCGCGACCTTGTCGCCGTTCTCGGCGAAGCTGCGCGCGATGGTCAGGCCGATCCCCCGGTTGCCTCCGGTGACCAGAACGGTGCGTGACATGAGCCCTCCTGTTCAGGCGGCCGCCGGGCCGGAGCCGGCCGGGCGGGCGAGGCGGCGGGCCAGCGCGGCCGCCGCGGTGTCGGTGTCGGTGAAGTGGACGGCCTGCCAGCCGGCGGCCTCGGCCCCGACGCAGTTGGCCTCGATGTCGTCGACGAGGACGCACTCCTCGGGCGCGACCCCCGCCATCTCGGCGGCCGCCTCGAAGATCCCGCGCTGCGGTTTGCGCACGCCGATCCGGAAGGACAGGGCGAGCCCGTCGAAGAGCCCCTCGGGCGGGACCATGCGGCGCCAGTGCCGGTCCCAGGCGGGCGGCATGTTGGACAGCATGCCGACGAACAGCCCCTGGTCACGCAGGGTGCGCAGGTGGTCCAGCCAGGCGTGGTTGGTCTCGCGTCCCTCGAACCAGCGCTCGCCGAAGCCGGTCAGGTCGGCGTCCACGCCGAGCTCGCGCAGCCGGCCGTTCATCCGGGCGGCCCATTCCTCCTCGGTGAGCAGCGGGGTGTCCAGCGGCGCCATCAGGTCACCGCCGTACGGCTCCGCCACCGCGGCCATGGCCGTCCGGAAGGCGTCCGCGGGGATGCCGGTCCGGCGACAGAAGGTCTCCAGGTCGCGCGGGATCGGCGGGGTGAGCACTCCGCCGAAGTCGGTCCACACCGCGCGCACGGCCGGCCGGGTCACCGCGCCGTCCCTTCGGCCGCGCGGGCGCCGTGCGGCGCCGGGGTGAAGTCCAGTGCGATGCGGCCGGCTTCGGCGCCGTCCTGCTCGAAGGCGACCGCGCAGCCGGTCCGGCCGTCGGCGGCCGCGCCGGCCGCTTCGAGGCGGGCCGTGGCCACCAGGGGCGAGTCCAGCTCGGCGAACCGGGTGAAGTCGGCGGTGCAGCCGGTCACGGTCGCGTCGGTCGGGACGCCCGCGAGGTGGGCCAGCTGACGTGCGGCCTCGGTCAGCACCATGGCCGGGATGTGGTCGTAGGTGTGGTCGAACAGGCTCTTGTTCTCGAACAGCGGCTCCACCTGCGCGGAGACCGCGTCGCCCAGGTGGATGGGCTCGCCGAGGACGACGTTGGCGGGGTTGCGGCGGCCCACGTCGGCCGCGTCGGCCGGGCGGCTGCGCAGCACGCCCAGCAGGTCGGTGGTGAGCGGAGGCGTGGAACGCCGTTGCAGGAAGCGGAGTTTCCCGTAGTCGGAGCTCTTCGCGGTGCCGACGTCGATCCGGGTGTGTGCCGCCTCGCGGCCGGCGATGCGCAGGGTGACCGAGGAACTCACGCCACGCACACGGCCGTTGCGCGCGGTCACCGGGGTCACGGCACCCGCCAGCTCCATCTCCCCGGGCCGGTCCCCGGGCGTGAGGACCTGCGGGTCCCCGATCCGGATCGACCAGTTGTTGACCAGGAAGGTGGTGTCCCGGGAGATGCCGAGCTGGCGGTGCGAGGCGGCGACGCCCGCCTGACGCGCGGCCTCCAGCAGCAGAAGGAAGTCGAACGTCACCGGCGTGCGCACGTGGTCGCTGAAGTAGGCGTGCCCGACCGGCAGTTGCGCGCCCGCCAGGAAGTCCTCCGGGCCCGTCTGCACGAGGTCGGTGACCAGCACCTCCGAGACGGCCGCCCGGTGGACGAGCGCGCGGTCGATGGTGCGGGCGAAGGTCAGTACGGGGGCCGGTTCCGGCTCGGCCGTGTCGATGGACGTCGTCATGCGCGGGGAACTCCTTGTCCGGTGCCGAATGCGGCGGATTGACGAAAGGGGCGCTACGGCCCCGGAGCGGGCCTGAACCACATGATTCCGAGCCGTCATAGAAGTTCTGTTAAACCCGCATGGAGCGCGCCCGTGAGGGCATTTCCCGACCGCCCCGGAAGGCCTTTTAGTCAACTTTCATGGCGGCATCACATTCTGTTGGGAAATTTCTCGGGAGCCGTTTTCCGTCCGCTCCGCCGTCCACCGCAAGGGAGTGCGTTTCGATGACCGCCTTGGATGACCGTCCCCTCGCCCCGCCGGCGCCGCTGCCGCCGTCCGGCCCGGATCTGCAGGGACGCACCGCCGAGCTGCTGCGCCTCCGGCAGGCGGTGCGCGGCGGCCCGGGCGCGAGTGCGACGCGGGCCCAGCACGCGCGCGGCAAGCTGACCGTCCACGAACGGCTGGAGCTGCTGTTCGACGAGGGCACGTTCACCGAGATCGAGAGCCTGCGCCGGCACCGGGCCAGCGGCTTCGGCCTCGAGGACCGCCGCCCGCACACCGACGGCGTGGTCACCGGCTGGGGCCGGGTGCACGGGCGCACGGTCTTCGCCTACGCCCACGACTTCCGCATCTTCGGCGGCTCGCTGGGCGAGTCCCACGCCGAGAAGATCCACAAGATCATGGACATGGCCGACGCGGCGGGCGCCCCCCTGGTGAGCCTCAACGACGGGGCCGGCGCCCGTATCCAGGAGGGCGTCTCGGCGCTCGCCGGGTACGGCGGGATCTTCCGCCGCAACGTGCGCGCCTCCGGTGTGATCCCGCAGATCAGCGTGATGCTCGGGCCGTGCGCCGGCGGAGCGACCTACTCGCCGGCGCTGACCGACTTCGTGTTCATGGTGCGCGGCATCTCCCAGATGTTCATCACCGGGCCCGACGTGGTGGAGGCGGTCACCGGCGAGAAGGTGAGCCAGGAGCAGCTCGGCGGCGCCGACCTGCACTCCGCGATCTCGGGCGCGGCCGCCTTCGCGTACGACGACGAGGAGTCCTGCCTGGAGGACGTGCGCTACCTGCTGTCGCTGCTGCCGTCCAACAACCGTGAGCTGCCGCCGGCCGCCGCGCCGCCCGCCCGGCTGAACACCCTGGACGAGGAACTGCTGCACCTGGTGCCGGCCGACCCCAACCAGCCGTACGACATGCGGGAGGTGATCGCGCGGCTGGTGGACGACTCGGAGTTCCTGGAGGTCCACGAGCGGTGGGCGCCGAACCTGCTGTGCGCCCTGGCCCGCATCGACGGGCAGACGGTCGGGCTGGTGGCGAACCAGCCGCGGCACCTGGCCGGGGTCCTGGACATCGAGGCCTCGCAGAAGGGCGCCGCGTTCATCCAGACCTGCGACGCCTTCAACATCCCCCTGGTGACCCTGGTCGACGTGCCCGGTTTCCTGCCCGGCACCGCCCAGGAGCACGGCGGGATCATCCGCCACGGCGCCAAGCTGCTCTACGCCTACTGCAACGCCACCGTCCCGAGGGTCCAGGTCATCCTGCGCAAGGCCTACGGCGGCGCGTACATCGTCATGGACTCGCGCTCCATCGGCTGCGACCTGTCGTACGCCTGGCCCACCAACGAGATCGCCGTGATGGGGGCCGAGGGCGCGGTCAACGTCATCCACCGGCGGGCCGTGGCCGCCGCCGAGGACCCGGAGGCCACCCGGCAGGCGCTGACGGAGGAGTACCGGGAGGCGTTGATGCACCCGTACTACGCGGCGGAGCGGGGCCTGGTCGACGACGTGATCGACCCGCGCACCACCCGCTCGGTCCTCGCCGAGGCGCTGCGTGTCCTGCGCACCAAGCAGGAACAGCTGGTGCCCCGCAAACACGGCAACCCGCCGATGTGACCGACGGGGCCGGAGGTGCCGACGGAATCGGAGAACCGGAGAAACCCACGGAGCCGAAGGAGCCGACGGAGCCGAAGGAGCCGGGGAGGTCCCGCGGCGGCCCGACCGAAGCGACCCCACCTCGAGCAGCCCTGCCGAAGCACCCCCACAAGCCCCAGCAGCCCTGCCGAAGCACTCCACAAGCCCCCGAGCAGCCCTGCCGAGGGCAACCGCGCAAGGCCCCGAGCCACCCAGAGGAAAACGAGGCGTCCCATGGAAGAACCGGCACCCCCCGCCCCGCCCGCCCTGCGCGTGGTGCGGGGCGACCCCACCCCCGACGAGCTGGCCGCGCTGACCGCCGTCGTACTGGCCCGCGGCGCCGCCCTGTCCGCCGTCGGTGAGCCGGTCGCCGGCCCCCCGCCCGTCCCCGGCTGGCTGCGGCCGAGCCTGCACCGTCCGGCGGGTGCCTGGCGGACCTTCCCGCGCTGAGCGGCACCTCTGCCGGGGCGGCAGGCCCTCCCCGGCGGAGACCCGGCAGTACAGCACTTCGGCCGGGCAGTACAGCACTTCGGCCGGGCAGTACAGCACTTCGGCCGGGGCCGCGCCGACGCCCTCGAAGGGCTCGGCGCGGCCCCGGCCGCATGCCGTGAGGGCTTCAGCGGGCCACGGGCGCCTCGACCACCGCGCAGGACCAGGTGAAGCCGGCGCCCGCGTTCAGCAGCAGGCCGACGTCACCGGGGCCGAGGGCGGACCGGCGCAGCACCTCGTACAGTCCCGCGGGCAGGTCGCCCGTGCCCAGGTGCCCGGTGTCGCTCCCCCAGTCCACCGGCCGGGCGGCGACGAGGTCGTTCAGCGTCGGGATCCACGCGCTGCGGAGCGTCTTGAACCCGAGCCGGGGCAGCAGCACGAACCGGATGCGCGGGTCGTCGGCGGCGAGCCCGGCGTCGCGCAGCGCCCCCTGGACCACGCACCGGATCATCTCCCGGTTGACCTTCTTGAACGGAGCGACCCCGTGGTCGCGCAGGTAGGCACGCTTGGTCCGGCGCATGTCGACGACGGGCGAGTTCTCCCGCGGCAGCCGCGCGAAGGGGTCCGTGCCCCGGTGCATGGCCTCCAGGTGCGGGGCGGCCGCGGTGTGCAGGGCCCGCAGCAGCAGCGGGTCGCCCGCGTCGGCCGGCTGCCTGAGCAGCACCGCGGTGGCCGCGTCCCCGTAGGCGGCGCCGTAGTCGCTGCGCCACCGGTCGAAGCCGGGGGCGGTGAACCGGTCGGCGGTGGTGACCAGGGCGTGCCCGGGGCCCCCTTCCAGGGAGAGCCTGGCGGCGGCCAGCTCCAGGGCCGCGGCGCCGCCGTTGCAGATCTGCTGGATGCCGACCGGCACGGTGTTGTGCGCGCCGATCTGGTGGGCGATGTAGTGGGCCGGCGACCACAGGTCGTGGCCCTGGTAGTGCATCCAGGCGTGCAGCAGGAGCGTCACGTCGGCCGCCGCCACGCCGCTGCCGCGGAGCACCCGCTGGGCGGCGAGCACGGCCATCTCGGGCGCGGAGACGTCGTCGGCGACCGGCAGCCGGGGGTGGCCCAGGTCCCGCGCCACGTTCTCCTCGACGCGGTCCTCGGCCACGGCGCTGTCGGCGCCGTCCCTCTTCGGCGGCAGCCACAGGGCCGCCGCGGCGATGCCCACCGGCGCGGTCGTTCTCATGACAGGAGCCCCCTCTGATTCCGGTAACACGCATATTGTTTCCAGCGCAAATGGAATGCGCGTCAAATCCGCATGAAAGAGATACGGAATTCGATCGGCGGGGGTTTTCCGTGGTGCCGCGGATATGGCAGCATCAATGCGTCACCCCACATTTCCGCTGCGCATTCCGAGGCGGGAGTGTGTCCGAATGCAGAAAGGACCACGAACATGTCGGGCAACCAGGGCCAGGATCTCTCCCCCGAGCTGCGCAGCCGCATCCGGGAGATCGTGGCGGACGTGCTGGAGGTCGACGCCGAGGAGGTCGGCGAGCAGCACAGCTTCGTCGAGGACTTCGACGCCGACTCCCTGCTCATCATCGAGATGTTCTCCCGCTTCGAGAAGCAGCTGGGCATCGAGATACCGCAGGAGGAGCTGGTCGACCTCGACAACCTCGGCACCGCCTACGACCTGATCGCACGTCACACGACCGCCGTCGCGCATGTCTGAGCGCCGGCTGCGCCGCGTCGCGGTCACCGGCCTCGGCGCGGTGAGCAGCCTCGGTATCGGCATCGAGGCGTTCACCGCGGCCGTCCGCGAGGGCCGCAGCGGCATCACCGACATCAGCTCGTTCGACACCACCGGCTTCCAGCACGCCCGGGCGGGCGAGGTGCACGACTTCCGGCCGCAGGACCACCTGGAGCGGTTGCCGGCCGAGAAGTGGGGCCGCAGCAGCCAGTTCGCGGCCGCGGCCGCCCGGCTCGCCGTGCGGGACGCCGGCTGGGACGACGACGCCCTGTCCGCGGCCCGGGCGGGCAGCGCCATGGGCACCACCAACGGGGAGGCGCGCGCCTTCCAGGAACTGACCGAGCAGTGGCTGGCGCAGGGCATCGACGGGATCGACGGGGATCTCGCCGCCCGCGCCTCGGCGGACCGCATCGCGGCCGCCGTCAACACCGAACTGGGCCTGCGCGGTGAGGCGCAGACCTTCGGCACCGCCTGCTCGGCGAGCAACTACGCCATCGGGTACGGCTTCGACCTGATCCGCGGCGGAGCGGCCGACGTCATGATCGCCGGCGGCGCCGACGCCGTGAACCGCGCCACCCACGCGGGCTTCCACCGCCTGGGCGCCATCGCCCCCGACCTGTGCCGCCCGTTCGACGAGGACCGGGCCGGCATCATGACCGCGGAGGGTGGCGCGGCCCTCGTCCTGGAGTCGTGGGACAGCGCCGTCTCACGCGGAGCGCGCATCTACGCCGAGGTGCTGGGCTACGGCCTGACCTGTGACGCCAAGCACCCCACCCAGCCGGACCGGGACGGCATCGCCGAGTGCATCCGCCGGGCGCACCGCGACGCCGGGATCGAGCCGGACGACGTCGACTACGTGTGCGCGCACGGCACGGGCACGGCCGCCAACGACTCCACCGAGGTGGCGGCGGTGCGCGAGGTGTTCGGCGACCGGATCCCGCCGATCAGCTCCATCAAGTCGATGCTCGGCCACACCATGGGAGCCGCCAGCGGCTTCGGCGCGCTGGCCTGCTGCGCCGCCCTGAAGGAAGGGTTCCTGCCGCCCACGGCGACGGTCCGCTCGGTGGACCCCGCCCTCGGGCCGGACCTGGACTGCGTGCCCGGCCGGGCACGGCCCGCCGGCCCCAGGATCGTGGAGAACCACGGGTTCGCCTTCGGCGGCAACAACGCCATCGTGATGCTGGGGAGGCCCGCATGAGCGGCACCACCGAGTCCACCACCGTACGGATCACCGGTTACGGGGTGCTCAGCGCGGCCGGCGTCGGCGGCAAGGCGCTGTACGAGGCCGTGCGCTCGGGCGCGCTGCCGCCCGGTGACGGCGGCGAGCAGGTCCTGGGCGAGCAGCCGGCGCCGCCGGGCGTACGACTGCTGCCGGTGCCGGACTTCGCGCCCCGGGAGTACCTCGGACGCAAGGGGCTGAGCGCCCTCAGTCGCACCACCACGCTCGGCATGGTGGCGGCGGAGCTCGCACTGGACGGGCTGCCGGAGCCCGGCGGGCCCGAGGAGCGCGCCGACACCGGCGTGGTGCTCGGCACCAGCACCGGCAGCGCCCGCGCCTTCGCGGAGTTCTTCCGCGAGAGCTACGAGGCCCAGCGCCCGTACCTGGTGAGCCCGGCCCTGTTCCCCGGGCTGCTGCTGAACCACGGCGCGAGCCAGGTGGCCATGCGGCACTCCTTCACGGGCCTGAACGCCTCGCTGGCCGGCGGACAGGTCTCCGCCCTGTCCGCGCTGCGCTACGCCCGCAA
This sequence comes from Streptomyces sp. NPDC052016, assembly GCF_044548445.1. Classification (NCBI taxonomy): domain Bacteria; kingdom Bacillati; phylum Actinomycetota; class Actinomycetes; order Kitasatosporales; family Streptomycetaceae; genus Streptomyces; species Streptomyces sp. NPDC052016. Next base: position 132,405 of record NZ_JBIUBX010000028.1, on the reverse strand, counting down.
CGCCCTGTTGACCGGCCGGGCCGCCCGGCTGCTCACGGGCGGTGTGGAGGAGCTCAGCGCGCACACGGCCTGGGCCTGGCACCGCAGCGGCGCCCTGGGCGAGCGGCCGGCGCTCGGCGAGGGGAGCGCCGTCTTCGTCCTGGAGGCGGCGGGCGGCGCCGGGAGCGCCGTGGGCACGCCCCTGGCCGAACTGACCGCCTGCGAGGTGGCCTTCACTCCGCTGGAGGAGGGACCCCACGCGGTGGCGGCGGCGCTGTCGCGGTGCGTCGAGGACGCGCTGCGGGCCGCGGGCGCCGAGCCGGGAGACATCGGTGTCGTCTCGGCCGGGGCGAGCAGCGGCTCCGGCTGGAGCGCGGTGGAGGCCCGTGGCCGCCGCCGGGCGCTGGCCGGGCACGAGCCCGAGGTGCTGCGGGTGCAGGAGGTGCTCGGGGAGACCTACAGCGCCAGTGGCGCCCTGCAACTGGCCGCGCTGCTCGCGCACTGGGAGGACGGCGCGGAGCAGGCGGCCGGCGGCGGCGCTGCCTGGGGCCTGGTCACCTCCGTCGGTCACGACGGATCGGTGGGCGCGGCCGTTCTGCGCCGGTCGTCACCCGCCGGGTGAGCGACGGAGCGGGCGCACGCCGGTCGCCGGGGAGGGCCGTCCTCCCGGCGACCGGCGCGGCACCACGGCGTGGACGTCCGGGGAGGGGATCAGCGACGCCCGGACCGCCTTGGTGACGGCGTCCAGCCGGGAGACCGCGTCCAGCTTGCGGAAGACGCTGTTCAGATGGCGCTTGACCGTTCCTTCGGTGATGTCGAGCCAGTCGGCGATCTGCCGGTTGCTCATCGCCGACGCCGCGCCGACCAGGACCTGGTGCTCCCGCCGGGACAGCGGTTCCTCGAGCGGTACGTGGTGCGCGGTCCCCACCGGCGCCAGCACGGCGGTGTGCCCGGGCTCGGTGAGTGCGCGGGAAACAGCCGTGAGCAGGGCCTCGCGGTCGATGCCCTTGTGCAGGAAGCCGCGGGCTCCGGCGGCCAGCATCTCGTCCACGAGGTAGGAGTGCGCGTGGGCGGACAGGCACAGGACCCGGGTGCGCGGAGAGGCGGCGACGATCTCGCGCACCGTGGCCGCTCCGTGGCTGCCGGGCATCTGGAGGTCGAGGAGCAGCAGATCGGGCTGTTCGGCGGCCGCGCACCGGACGGCCTGCGCGCCGTCGGCGGCCTGCCCCACCACCGTCAGGGCGGGCTGGGCGTTCAGCAGGTCGGCGAGGGTCTCTCGGAACAGGGCGTGGTCGTCGGCGAGAACGATGCGCGTCGGGCGCATGAGGAGTCTCCTGGTCAGCGGTGGGGGACCGGTGCGGTCACGGCCGTGGGACGAGCGGCAGGTGCAGTTCGGTGCGGGTGCCCGCGCCGACGGCGCTCGTGATGCGCAGCCGGCCGCCGAGGTCCTCGACCCGCTCCCGGACGGAGTCCAGCCCGTGCCCGGTGCGCGGGTCGTCCAGGACACCCCGTACGTCGAAGCCCACGCCGTCGTCCTCGACCCGGGCGTACACCCACCGCCGGGTGGTGCGGACGGTCACCTCGATGTGTGCGGCACCGGCGTGCGCGAGGGCGTTGCGCAGTGCCTCGCGCAGGACGAGGAGCAGTTCACGGCGGCAGGGTTCCGGCGCCACCGTCTCGTCGCCGACGAGATGAACGTCGACGTCCGCGTGCGGGGCCAGGTCGGCCAGGAAGGCGTCGAGAGCGAGGCGGAGCGGCGGTGTTCGCGTGCTGCGGCGCAGGCCGGCGATCAGGCCGCGGTTCTCCTCCACCGCTTCGTGGAGGGCCTTCCTGGCCACCGCCAGGTGGGCGGCGGCTCCGGCCGGGTCGTCCTCGCCGAGCTGGACGCGGTGCAGGGCCACGGCCAGCGTGCTGCCGAGCTCGTCGTGCAGCCGGCGGGCCAGCCGACGGGACTCGCTCCAGCCGTCGTCGCCGCGCCAGAAGTCCACTCCGGCGGCGCGCAGCGCGTCCGCGAGCGCCTGGACGGCCGCCAGGGCGCGGTGGGGAGCCGTGTCACCGGGCCCCGGTTCGGCGGAGTCGGCGGATCTCTCCATCACCTCGAGCAGCGCGCACTCGTACAGCAGGCCGACCGCGGCCACCAGGTGGTGAGGCCCGACCTCGGTCGCGGGCGGCAGGAACGGGCGTGCCGGCCCCGATGGGGAGCCGGTCCGCCCGGCGTGCGCGAGCACGCGCCGGGCGAAGGAGACGAGCGCCGAGGTCAGGGCGGGCCGTTCGCGGTCGGGGGGCGGGAGCACCGCCGGAAGGGCGAGCCGGAACCGGCGCAGGACCTCCTCCCGCTCGGTCTCCGGCAGCACGGGGGACGGCGTCCCGGCCCGGCCGCCGTCGCGTGCGGTGCGGGGCGGCGGTGCGGTGCGGGAAGGGGCCGCGAACCGTGCCGTCGGCGGCGGTGCGTCCGGCGTCCGCCGCGTCGCACGGATCAGTCCCTCGTGCAGGGCCTCGGCGAAGGCGGCTCCGGCGACGGTCGGGCCTCCCTCCGGCGGGCGTATCTGGGCTGTCGGGTTGTCCATCGGATTCCTCACGCTCGGATACCAGACCGCTCGACCGTAACAAACAGACCTGTCTGTTTGTCAATCGCCGCCGGGACATGCCTGGATACCGTGGGGCAGGCCGCCGCTCAGCTCGTCCCGCCTCCCCGGAGCCGTCGCTGACGGAGGGGCTGCGGGATTGATCCCTCGACTAAAACAGACAGACTTGTACGGAGTCCGGCTCCGGTGGTTGACTGGGCGTTCCTGAGCGGGCGCGCCGACGCTCGCCGTCGCGGATCGCCCGCCCCCTCGCCAGGAAGGACACGCATCCCCCGATGCAGAAGCGAGCTCAGCAGACCCGCCAGGCCATCGTCCGCGCCACCGCCGAGCTGATCGGCGACGGCGGCCCGGGCGACGCCGGGCTGGTCAACATCTGCCGAGCCGCGGGGGTGAGCCGGGGCGCTCTCTACCACCACTTCGCCACGAAGGAGGCCGTGGTGGTCGCCGTGCGCGACCAGGCGCGCGAAGAGGTCGCCGCGCTGATCGACGAGGCCTTCACCACGGCCCTGAGCGAACCGCTCGAAGAGGCCGCCTTCACGGCGCTGTCCCGCTTCGGCTCCGCGCTGGGCCGGGCCCTGAGCGACGACCCCACCGTGCGGGCCGGCCTGCAACTCGATCCCGACGGCTCCGCGGATCCGGCCCGCCGGCTGCGCGAGGAGGTGCTGGACGCGGTCCACCGCAAGGTGAGCGGACTGCTGCCGCCCGCCGCGCCGGGCGCCCACGGGTCCGAGGGGCGGGACCTCGCCGACCTCGCCGTGGCGGTCGTGGCCGGACTGGAGTCGCTGGGGCGCACGGACGCGGCCTGGTGGTCGCCCGCCGCGTCCGACCGGATGTGGCGGGCCCTGCGTCCCCTCTTCGTGCCTTCGGCGCCCGCCCCCGACGGCATCCCCGCGCCCCGCGATCCCGGGGAGTGACGGGAGGCGGCGTGACCCGCCGCCTCCGCGTTGGCGACACCGCGCCACCCCGGCTGCCGGTGCGGGACACCCCTACGGCCGGCCCGCACGTCCCCTACGGCCGCACGTCCCCTACGGCCGCACGTCCCCTACGGCCGCCCGTCCCCCTCCGTGCCCGCGGCCGGCGGCGGCAGCGTCGTGCGCAGCCGCGCCAGCATGCCCGGGGTGGCGATGCCCGGCAGCAGCAGCCGCCACATCGCGGACACCCGCTCCAGCAGGTCCTGGCGGCCGCAGTACACCTGCGACATCAACTGGACGCCGGTGAACGCGCCCACGACGAACTGCGTGACCTCGTCCAGGTCCACGCCCGGCAGGATCTCGCCCTGCCGCTCCGCTCCCTGGAGCAGGCCGCGGATGGCATCGGCCGACTGCTGGTACGGCGTCCTGCCCGGGTGGGGGAACGAGGTCTGCTCGACGGTCAGCCGCACGCTCGCGCGCAGCACCGGATCGGTCCGCAGCCGGCGGGCGTACTCGAGGGTGAGGTCCACCACCGCCTGCAGTTTCATCGGCTGCTCCGGGACCACCAGCGCCTCGCTCTGCGCCGCCACCAGGGCCGCCGCGATCGCCTCCTTGGAGGGGAAGTGGTGGTAGAGGGCGCCCCGCGTCAGGCCGCTGCGCGCCAGGATCTCGGTGGTGCTCGCCGCGTCGTAGCCCCGCTCGTCGAAGACGCACGCGGCCGCCTCCAGGATCGAACGCCTCGACTTCTCACCCCGCTCCTGAACAGCCATCCCAGCCCTCGAATTCTCGTAAACGTTGCGATTTTTTTGAAAAACCGAACCGACCTGTCTGTATCTTAGTGGACAGCTAGGTGAAGTTGACCAGCGCAGGGGGGGCTTTGCGCCGGAGCGGTCGTCCGCCCTGCCCGCAGAGAGACGGGGTTTCTTGCATGTCGCGCACTATCAGCGCTGTTGTTCCTGACCAGAGCACCAGCACCGCTCGGCTCACCACCACGGTGCCCAGCGAGTACGTCCACCGTGCCGCCGTGTCCGAAGTCTTCCTCACCCGCTGGGAAGCAGACAGCCCCGACTGCTTCTCCGTCACGGCCCAGTGGCCGCGCGGCCACGCGCTGTTCGTCCCCGCCGGCGGCTACCAGGACCCGCTCCTGCTGGTGGAGTCGGTCCGCCAGACCGGGGCGCTGCTCGCGCACGCCGAGTACGACGTCCCCTTCGGCCACCAGTTCCTGATGTGGAACATCTCCTTCTCCGCGGACCCCGAGGCCCTCGCAGCCGAGCCGACGCCGACCGAGGTGGTCCTCCGGGCCGAGTGCCACGACATCGAACGCCGGGCCGGGAAGCTGGCGGGCATGCGTTACCGCGTGACGGTGGAACGCGACGGCACGCCGCTCGCCGTGGCCGACGCCGCCTTCAGCTGCACCAGCCCGTCCGTCTACCGGCGGCTGCGCGGCCAACGGCCGACCAGGTCGAGCCTGCCGATACCGGTCGGCATAGCGCCGGAGACCGTCGGCAGGGTCAGCTCGCGCGACGTGGTCCTCGCCGCCGCCGACCCGCGCTCCCCGCGCCGCTGGCAGTTGCGGGTGGACACCACCCACCCGATCTTCTTCGACCACCCGGTCGACCACGTGCCCGGCATGGTGCTCCTGGAGGCGGCCCGGCAGGCCGCGCACGCCTCGACCGGACTGCGCGACGCCCTGCCCGTCGGACTCGACAGCTCCTTCGCGCGGTACGCCGAACTCGACGCGCCCTGCTGGATAGAGGCGGAGCCCGGCCGTCCGGACAGCCTCGGCCGCATCCCGACGACCGTGCGCGGCACCCAGCGCGGCGAGACGGTCTTCACGGCCACCCTGACCCTGCGCCCGCACCGGGCCCTGTGAGGAGCCGGACCATGCCCACCGTGGTGATCACCGGCGCCGGCGGTTTCATCGGCCGCCACGTCGTCCGCGAGGCCGGACGCCGGGGCCTCACCCTGCGGCTGACGGCGCATCACACCAAGGTGCGCGCGGGCGTGCCGGGCACGACGGTCGTCCCCGCCGACCTGACCGACCCGGACTCGCTGCGCGGACTGTGCGACGGCGCCGACGCCCTGCTGCACTGCGCCTCGCAGATCGGCGGCCCGGACGCGCTGTGCGAGGCGGTCAACGCCCGCGGCACGGCCGCGCTCGTGGCCGAGGCCCGCCGGGCCGGCGTCGCCCGCGTCGTCCACCTCAGCACCGCCGCCGTCTACGGGCGGGGCACCTTCCGGCGGGCCCGGCCGCAGGACCTCGACCGCGCGCCCGTCTCGGTCACCTCGCGGACCCGGGCGGCCGGTGAGGACGCCGTACTGGCCGCGGGCGGCACGGTCGTGCGCCCGCACCTCGTCTACGGCGAGGGGGACACGCGGGTGGTGCCGGCGCTGGCCCGGTTGCTGCGCGGACTGCCCGGAACCGTGGAGGGCTGGCGCGCACGGGTCTCCGCGGTCGCCGCCGAGGACCTCGCCCGGGCCCTGGTCGCCGCCGCCCTGGCCCCCGCCGAACGGCTCACCGCGCCCGTCTACCACGCCTGTCACCCCGAACCCGTGCCCTGGCACACGTTCCTGCGCGCCGTCGGTGACGTCGCGTCCGTCCCCTGGCCGGAGCGGGACCTCACCCTCGACGAGGCGTACGACCGCCTGTCGGCGCGGGCAGGCTCCCGGCACGACCTGGACATGCTGGTCACCGACCACTGGTTCGACGGCGATCCGCTGTGGGCCGACCTCGACTGCGCACCGGGCGCCTTCGGTGAGCGCTTCGCCCGGTACGAGGACTGGTACCGGCGGGCACTCGCCCCGGCGGGGGCCGGGTAGCCGGGCGGGTGGTGCGCGGGTTCCCCGGTCCCGGGCGCACCACCCGTTCGACGAGCCCGTCGGGCCGGACCGGGGACCCGCACGGCGCGGTGGGCCGGCCCGGACGGATCCACGACCGGCCGCACCCGGTCGTGACCCGCCCGGATCGGCGCGCCCGCCGGCCCCGGGAAATTCCTGCGAGTCCACTCCGTCGTCACGCAGGAACGGGAACACCCAGAAAATTAGGTGCGGGCCCGGCCCGCGGCAAGGACCAGCTAATCAATGTCCGCTGGAAGGCGAAATCGCGAGGAAATTCAACCCGGGTTTTATTCGCCTTCCATGCGGCGCTGCGACGCTGCCGGTGTGCAGCCCGACGGCACACCCGTGCCGCGACGCGCCGAGAGCAGGAGAGCCCGTGACGATCACCGACGTGCCGCCCGCCGCCGCGACCACGCCGTACGGTCCGGGGCGGCTCGCCGACGCGGGTGACCGTCTCGGCACCGCCACCGGCGCCCCCACCGGCACCGCCACCGGTCCACCGGCCGGCGTCGCCGAGGTCTGCGCCGGTGACGCGACCGGCCGGCCCGCGAGTGGTACTCGCCCGCACGCACCAGCCCGACCACCACGCGGCCGTCGGTTTCCGGGATGCCGGAACGGCACGGTTCCCGGGCTCGGGCTCACGCACACGGTCGCCCTCGGCATTCCCCTCCACGTGGTCGCGCCGAATTCGGCGAAGGTCACCGTGGGGTGCGCCGCGCGGCGACTCGCGGCCGACACGGCAATCCCGTACCTGAGTCCGTACTGGAATGTCCCAATGCTGCACCAGGACATTGTGCCGGCGATTCCGGAGAGGAATTCCTCCTGCGCACCGCCGCGCCGTTCCCGGAATCCGTGACCGCTCGGGCCCGACGACGCGCCCGCTGACGACCCGATGCCCGACCGACCCTGGAGGCCTGCGTTGCCCACCCTGCCCCGCGACCGTCTCGACCTGCTCGAACGCCCCCTCCGCGTGCACCCGGCCGCGGTGCGGCCGGACGGCACACCCCGGTCCGACCTCATGGGGGCGCGCCCGATCACCGCCCTGACCGAGCGCTACGGCCGCGAGCGGAACGGGGCGCTGCCCGGCGACGCCCCGGACCGGATCGCGATCGTCGTCCGCCCGCTCCACACCGGCGGGCAGTGACGCTGATGACGACCACGACGCTTCCCCTCGCGCCCGCGCCCGCGCCCGCGTCCGCCTGGCCGCTGATCGACTCGCTCGTCCTCGACGCGACGGCCCCGGACACCTTCCGCTCGCGCCGCAGCGTTCCGGCGGGCCTGTCCGCGGTGTTCGGCGGCCAGACCGTCGCCCAGGCGCTGAGCGCCGCCGCCCGCACCGTGCCGCGGGGCCGCGAACCGCACTCCCTGCACGGCTACTTCCTCTACCGCGGCGACCCCGCCCAGCCGATCACCTACCGGGTGGAGCGGCTGCGCGACGGCCACTCCTTCACCAGCCGGCGGGTGGTGGCGGTGCAGACCGGCGGTCGTACGGAGCAGGAGATCTTCCATCTGACCGCCTCCTTCAAGAGGACGTCGCGGCCGGGCGAGGACCACCAGATCGGCATGCCGTCCGCGCCGTCCCCGCACCGCCTGCCCCACGCGGTCGACGAGCCGCCCGCGCAGGTGCACCCCGGGGTCATCCGGCTGCTGTCCGACCTGCGCGACGTCGTCGACGTGCGCTACGTCCACGATCCCGCGGACCCTCGCCCCGGCAGGCGGCTCGACCGGACCGCCGAGGTCACCCGCGTCTGGTTCCGGGTGCGGGAACTGCCGCCCGGCGCGGACGCCGGCGTGCCCGCGCTCCAGCAGTGCCTCGTCGCCTACCTGTCGGACCTGACCCTGCTGGACTCCGCCTCCCCCAACCACCGCACCGGCCTGCCCAACGAGGGGAACGGCACCGCGGTCAGCCTCGACCACGCCATGTGGTTCCACCGTCCCCTCAGCGCGGACGAGTGGCTGCTGTTCGAGCAGCGCAGCCCGTCCTTCGCCGACGGCCGGGCCCTGGTCCACGCGAGGATCTACACGGCCGACGGCGCTCTCGCGGCGAGCGTCGTCCAGGAAGGGGTCATCCGGCCCGGCCGGACAGCTGGCCCCGCCGACCCGCCCGACACCCTCCCCGAGGCCGACATCGACCCCTTCTCCTGGGCCGTGGCCAAACCGGAGACGGACTGAGCCGGTCTCCGGCGCGCCCCGCACACCGGACGCCCCAGGTCACGTCGATGACCTGGGGTCTCCCGTCGTACCGCCCGCTCCCGGCACGACCAGCCCCGTCTCGTACGCCACCACGACCGCCTGGGCGCGGTCGCGCAGCCGCAGCTTGGACAGGATGCGGGCCACGTGGGTCTTCACCGTGGCCTCGCTCAGGGCGAAGCGCGCGGCGAGTTCGGTGTTGCTCAGGCCTCCGCCCAGGGACTGGAGGACCTGTACCTCTCGGGGGGTGAGGACCGAGAGGTCCCGGTGCAGGGCGGGGGCGGGCGTGCCGTCGGCGCGGGAGGTGAACCGCTCGACCAGGCGGCGGGTGATGGCGGGGGCGAGCAGGGCGTCGCCGGTGCGGACGAGGCGGACGGCGGCCACCAGGTGTTCGGGGGTGACGTCCTTGAGGAGGAATCCACTGGCGCCGGCGGTGAGGGCGGCGTGGACGTACCGGTCGAGGTCGAAGGTGGTCAGGATGAGCACGCGGGGCGGGTCGGGCACAGCGCCGGACAGGATACGCCGGGTGGCTTCCAGACCGTCGGTGCCCGGCATGCGGATGTCCATGAGGACGAGGTCGGGACGGGTGCGGTGGACCGCGTCGACGGCCTCGTCGCCGTCGGCGGCCTCGGCGACGACGTCGATTCCGTCGGCGGCCAGGATCAGACCGAATCCGGTGCGGACCAGCGCCTGGTCGTCCGCGATCACGACGCGGGGCGGCGGTTCGCTCACCGCCGCTCCGTGCAGTCGCCGGAGGCTTCGGGATGCCCGGAGGTCCCGGGATCGTCTCCGAGCCCTGGTCGCCGGGAGGCTTTCCCCTCCCCGGAAGCCCCCGTTGCTTGCCCGGAGGCCCCCGTTTGCTCGGAGGCCCCTGGTCGCCCGGAGGTCCCGGACGGCCCGGAGGGCTCGTGCCCGCCGAAGGGCCCGCGATCACCTGACGCCCCGGGCTCGCCGGAGGCCCCCCGCTCGCCGGAGACTTCCCGCTCGCCGAAGGCTCCCCGTTCGCCGGAGGCCGCGGACCCTTCGCGTGGGACGACCGCGTACACGCGGTAGCCGCCGGCGGCGCGGTGGCCGGCCTGCAGGGTGCCGTTGTGGAGGGCGAGGCGTTCGCGCAGGCCGATGAGGCCGCGGCCGGAACCGTCCGGGGCGGAGGAGGAGCCGCCGGTGTCCGTCACCTCCACGTGCACCGCGCCGGGGGTGTGGGTGAGGGCGACCCGGACGCGGGCGCCCGACGCGTGCCTGACGGCGTTGGTCAGGGCCTCCTGCACCACCCGGTACACGGCCAGGTCGGGGCCGGCGGGCAGCGGGGCCGGGGTGCCGGTGACGGTCAGGTCCACGCCGACGCCCGTCGCGCGGACGCGGTCGACGAGGGTCGGCACCTGCTTCAGGCCCGGCTGCGGGGCCAGGTCCGGATCGGCGGCGGAGGAGGAGTGGGGGTCGCCGGACGGGCCGGGGCCGACGGAGGAGCCGGGGGCGATGGACGGGGCCGGGTCGTCGCCGGGCAGGGTCAGCAGGCCCATGACCTGGCGGAGTTCGGCCATCGCGGTGCGCCCGCCCGCCTCCACGGCCAGCAGCGCCTCACGGGCACGGTCGGGCGCGGCGTCCATCACCTTGCGGGCCGCCCCCGCCTGGATCACCATCACGCTCACATTGTGGGTGACGATGTCGTGCAACTCACGGGCGATGCGGGCGCGTTCACGCTCGACCGCGAGCCGTGTGGTGGTTTCCTGCTGTTCTTGGAGGGCCCGTACGCGCTGTTTCCAGACATGGACGGCGTTGGCTCCCAGCCCCACGCCGAGCAGCACCAGGAACGGGGCCACCGAGGGCGTGAAGGCGGGGAGGTTCTCGTCGGGGAAGGCCGCGAGCAGGCCGGCGCCCGCCAGGAGGCTGGCGAGCGCCCGCAGGCGGTACGGGCTGTAGACGGCGGCGGCGTAGGCCGCGACCACGCAGGACAGGAACGTGTACAGGGTCGTGTCGCCGGCGTTCAAACGCTGGTTGAACAGCAGCGTCGTACCGATCACGGCCCAGAACGCGACCAGCGGACAGCGGCGGCGCAGGATGAGGGGGAGTGCCGTCAGGCCGGCCAGGACCAACTGCGAGGCGTCGACCGGGCCGAGCTCCCGTGACCAGTGCAGCGGCGGGGGCGGCGGCACCGGCGGGGGCGGCGCCACCGGAGCGTCGCCCGTGAGGCCGGGCACCCGCACCAGGACCGGCGGCACCACGTAGGTGTGCGCCTCCTGACGGAGTGCCGCGCCGACGGTGCAGGCGGCGAGGACGACGGCGAGGATCGCGTCCGCCGCCCACATCCACCGGGACGGCGGCGGCAGCGGCTGGGTGGCCCGCAGCAGCGCCCCCGCGCTGCGCCACCGCCGTGCCGTGTCCTGCCGCGCCGTCCGCCACCGACGTGCCGCCTCCTGCCGCACCGTCCGCCGCCGTACCGTCTCCGCCCGTACAGCCCCACCGGCCCCACCCATGGCGCCCAGTGTGGCAAGACGCCGGACCGGCCCACATCCCCTCCGGAGAGGACGGGCGCTACATCCTCCGCGTACATCGCGAGGATGACGCGCCCGTGGGTCAGCCCGGAACGGCAGCCGGGATCGCCGTCACGGGCGACGACCCGGGCACGGGTGCCTCCCTAGCGTCGGGCCGAACCGTCGGCCACCGGCTTGGAGGGCACCTTGGCAGCGACCGGACCCGTCATCGACATCCGTGACGTGAGCAGAACGTACGGCGAAGGGCCGCCCGCTCTCGCGGGGGTCACGCTGAGCGTGCGTGCCGGGGAGGTGCTGGCCGTCATCGGGCCGTCGGGCAGCGGCAAGTCGACGTTGCTCAACCTGATCGCCGGGCTGGACCGGCCGAGCGCGGGCAGCGTCACGGTCGACGGGCTGCGCTTGGACGCGCTGAGCGAGACCGCGTCGGCGCGGTTCCGGCGGGCGAGGGTCGGGATGGTCTTCCAGTTCTTCCACCTGCTCGACGACCTGACGGTGACCGACAACGTGCTGCTGCCTGCCCAGCTCGCCGGGGTGCCCCGCTCCGAGGCGCGCAGGCGGGCCGCGGAGCTGCTGGAGCACCTCGGTGTGCACCGGCACGCCGACGCCTACCCGGGGAGGCTGTCCGGCGGGGAGCGCCAACGGGTCGCCGTCGCCCGTGCGCTGATGAACCGTCCGGCACTGCTGCTGGCCGACGAGCCGACGGGCGCCCTGGACACCTCCTCCGGCGAGGACGTCCGCGACCTGCTGACCGCGCTCAACGCGGACGGCCAGACCGTCGTCCTGGTCACCCACGATCCCGGCCTCGCCGCCTCCTGCGCGACCCGGACCGTCGAGCTGGTCGACGGCCGCGTCGTCCGGGACACCGAGCACGCGGCGGCGGTGGGCCGGTGAACGCCCTGGGCCGGGTGGTTGTCGCGGGAGTCGGGCGGCGGCGCGTGCAGACGACCGTGATGGTGCTGACCACGCTGATGGCCGTCACCGCGTCAGTCCTCGCCGCCGGACTGCTCGTCGCGTCCCGGGCGCCCTTCGACCGGGCCTTCGCCCAGCAGCACGGCGCCCATCTGACCGGCCGGTTCGACGGGGCGAGGGCGACGGCCGCGCAGCTCGCGGCGACCGCCCGCGCGCCCGGTGTGAGCGCCGCGGCGGGACCGTTCCGGACGCTCTCGGTGCGGCCGCGCACCGCTTCGGACTCGGAGGTCCTGCCGTCCGGAGTGGACCTGCCGCCCGTGACCGTCGTCGGGCGCGCGGACGCGGGTGGCCCGGTCGACGAGGTCGACCTCGTGGACGGGGCCTGGGCCACCCGGCCGGGCGAGATCGTGGTGGCCGACGGCGTTCTGCCGGCGTGGCCGGGCGCACGGCTGTCGTTCCCCGACGCGCCGGGCGGTCCGACGCTGACGGTGGTTGGGACGGCCCGCTCGGTGACCGGCAGCGCGGAGGCCTGGGTGACCCCCGCGCAGGCGGAGGCGCTGACGGCCGAGGGGGCCGGCGCGTCGGCGTACGAGATGCTCTACCGCTTCCGCGAGGCGGGGACGGACGAGGAGGTGGCCGCCGGCCGTGCGGCGGTGGCGGCGGTTCTGCCGAAGGACGCGATGACCGGAGCGCAGTCGTATCTGACCGTCCGGCAGCAGCAGACGGCGAACGCGCTGGCGTTCGTGCCGATCCTGGCCGCCTTCGGTGTGCTCGGCCTGGCGTTGTCGTTGCTGGTCATCGGGATCGTGGTGAGCGGCTCGGCAGGGGCCGCGACCCGCCGTATCGGCGTCCTGAAGGCCCTCGGTCTCACCCCGGCCCAGGTCGTCCTCGCCCATGTCGGGCAGGCGCTGGTCCCGGCCGCGGTGGGCTGCGGCGCGGGGGTGGTCCTCGGCAACCTGCTGGCCGTTCCGGTGCTCGGGGAGACCGGCGCCGTCTTCGACGCACCGGCCGCCTCGATCCCGGTGTGGATCGACGTCGTGGTGCCCGCCGCCGCTCTCGTCCTGGTCGCGGGCTCCGCCCTGGGGCCCGCCCTGCGCGCGGGTCGGCTGCGGACCGTCGACGCCCTGACCGTCGGGCGGGCGCCCGGGGCCGGGCGCGGACGGCTGGTGCGGCGGCTCGCGGGCCGGCTGCCGGTACCGCGTGCGGTGAGTCTCGGGCTCGCCCATCCCTTCGCGCATCCCGTACGTTCGGGCACGATGGCCGCCGCGGTCGCCTTCGGTGTCGTCACCGTCACCTTCGCCGTCGGGCTCGCGCTCTCGCTGGGCGTGGTCCAGGAGGGCCGCATGCTCAATTCGGCCGGTTCGGTCGTGGTGCAGACGGGCGGGGGGCAGGGGCCGCCCGGCGCCGAGGTGGTCCGCGCGGGCGACGAGGCCGACACACCGAGGGCCGATCCGCAGCGGGTCGCCGCCGTACTGCGCGCCCAGCGGGGGACCAGCCGGTTCTACGGCACCGCCCAGGCGCAGGTCGGCGCGGCCGGGGTCACGGGCGCGACGACCGTGGTGGCGTACGAGGGCGACTCCTCGTGGGGCGCTCCCCGGATGGTGTCGGGCCGCTGGCTCGACGGGCCGGGACAGGCGGTGGTGACCGCCCGCTTCCTGAAGGCCGCCGGCCTGGGGATCGGGGACACGCTCACCCTGACGGAGGGGGAGCGGCGGACCGCGGTGCGCATCGTCGGCGAGGCGTTCTTCACGGAAGGGGAGGGCATGGAACTCCTGACCACGACGTCCACCCTCGCCGACCTGGGCCTCGACGCGCGCCCGGTCCGGTTCGACGTGCGGACGGAGCCGGGCTCGGACCCGGCCTCGTACCTGGCCTCGCTCAACGCCGCCCTGGAACCGGTCGGCGCGAACGCCCGTCCGAACAGCGCCGGCTCGTCCAGTGTGATCGTGGCCATGAACGCGCTGATCGGCATGCTCACCCTGATGCTCGTCGCGGTCGCCGCACTGGGCGTGCTCAACACGGTCGTCCTCGACACCCGCGATCGCGTCCGTGACCTGGGAGTCTTCCGGGCCCTGGGCATGACGCCCCGGCAGACCGTCGCCATGGTCGTCGTCTCCGTCGCCGGAACCGGACTGCTCGCCGGTGCGGCCGCGGTCCCCGCCGGGGTCGCCCTGCACCACTGGGTCACACCGTTCATGGGGGACGCCGTCGGCCTGACCCTGCCCGCCGCGACGATCGCCGTGTACGACACCGCGCACCTGGCCCTGCTGGCTGTGGGCGGCTCGGTCATCGCGGTTGCGGGCGGCCTGCTGCCGGCGGGCTGGGCGGCCGCGACGGACACGGCCACCCCGTTGCGCACGGAGTGAGGACCGTCTGCGGCCCGGGCCGTCTGCCATCTGAGCGGCAGCCGGACCGTCCGGTCCGCTGCCCCGGACCGTCTCTGGTACGGGCCGTTTGCCGCCCCGGACCCTCTGCCGCCCAGGCCTCCCCGTCCGGCCCGTCTCCCGTCCGGGCCGTCCGCCGCGCGGGCGGTGGCCGAACGCCCGCAGCAGGAAGGCCGCCCCCGCTGCACGGAAAGGGTTCCGCCCCCACCCGGCCGGGTGGGGGCGGAACCCTTTCCGTCACTGACGCGCGATCCGTGCGTCCGGGTGTCAGCCCAGTTGCTTGATCGTGTCGTAGCCGCTCGACCTCAGCGTGGTCGCCGATCCCAGGCTGGTGGCGCCGCCGTCGTAGAGGAGCAGGGCTCCGGCCGCGTTGGTCGCCCAGACGTCGGGGATGCCGTCGCCGGTGGCGTCGGGCGTGCCGTAGATCTGGGGGTAGGCGGCCCGGGTGAAGGTGGTGGAGGCGTAGGTGTCGTCGCCGTCCAGGCTCGAGCTCGACAGGCCCAGGCTCTTGAGGACCGTGCCCACGCCGTCGCTGTCGAGGATGCCCTTGCGCAGGATGATGTTGCCGGCCGCGGTGCGGTAGGTCATGTCGGCCGCGCCGTCGCCGTTGTAGTCGGCGATGGCCACGAAGTCCCGCTCGGCGTCGCCCCAGGAGGTCGACGTCATCTGGATGGCCTCGCTGAACGTCCCACCGCTGTAGCCGCTGAAGACCCACAGTTCGGCGCCGTTGACCCCGGCCGCCGCGAAGAGCTCGGGCTGGCCGTCACCGGTGATGTCGCCCGCCGACTTGATCTCGGAGAAGGTGGACGGGGCGGGGGCGTTGGCGGGGAGACGCACCTCGACGCGCTTGCTGACGTCGATGGCGCCGTAGCCGTCGCCGGGGTAGATGAACAGGCGGCCGTCGGGGGTGCGGACGACCCAGTCGGTGACGCCGTCGCCGGGGGCGAAGTCGCCGTTGTGGGTGACCAGGGCGTACGTGCTGCTGCCGTCCCAGATGTGCGGGGCGGTGCCGCCGTCCTTGATCAGGGTGCCCTTGTCGTGGGTGCCGAAGGCGCTGGACATCCAGGTGCCGCCCTGGGACACCGAGTCGATCCAGAGGTTGCCGGCGGCGGTGACGTGCGCGAGGTCGGCGGAGCCGTCGCCGTTGAGGTCGCCGGGGCCGTCCGGGAGGGAGCGCGGCTTGACGTAGAAGAAGTACTTGCGGGGGTTGGGCGAGATGTTGCCCGCCGAGTCGACGGACTTGACGTACAGGGTGTTGGGGCCGGCGGCGGGCGGCTTGATACCGGTGATGGTGGCCGTCTTGATGGGCGTGGTGCAGGCCTTGGTGAGGCCGCCCGTGGTGCCCTGCGATCCGGAGCAGGCCCAGCCGGCGTAGCTGGTGCCGTTGATGGAGTAGACGAACTTCACGATGTCGGTCTCGGTGGCGGAGCCGACGGCGAAGGTGAAGCTGCCGCTGCCGCCGAAGGGGTTGACGGACCAGACGTCGGGCTCGCTGTCGCCGTCGTCGTCACCGGGGAACTCCGTGGAGACCACCGGGGCGGGGGAGTCGGGCAGGTCGGTGTCGTAGGTGAAGCGGCACACGCCGTCACCGCCGGTGGGCGCCCAGCCGCTGCTGGCCTTGGCGTCCCAGGCGCGCACCCGCCACGAGTAGGTGATGCCGTTGGTCAGGGACGACTTGATCGAGATTCCGCCGACCTCGCCGTCGTCCACGGACTTGGTGAAGGTCTTCGTCGTGGTGTCCTGCTTGCCCGTCTGCCAGAGCTGGAACTCCAGCTTGCTGAGGTCGCTGTCCGGGTCGGTGGCCTTGCCGCTGATGGTGATGGTGTCCGCCTTGCCGACCTTGATGTACGGGGAGGCGCTGGTGTCGCAGGAGCCGGGGCTCATGGTGACGGACGTCGGGGTGTTCGGCTTGCGGTTGTAGGTGATGCTCAGCGTCGGGGAGCCGCCGCCCTCGGCCTGGAACTTCTTCCAGGAGTAGGCGTCCGTCTCCAGGCTGCTGGAGGACGTCGTGGGCGCGGAGCTGGACGTGGAGGCCACCAGGCCGAGGTTGAAGCTGGTCCAGCCGTTGTCGGCGGCCTCCTGGGCCAGGGAGGTGATGGTGAAGTTGACGTAGGCGTCCGGGCAGGAGCTGTTGGACTTCCAGCCGTACGCGAAGGACTTGGAGGTGATCTTCCGCTTCCAGCCGGGCTGGCGGTTCCAGGTGGTCTTGGAGCTGAAGCTGTCCGTGCGCCACACCTGCACCGTGCGCTTGCTGCACGACCAGGAGTGGGTCTCCAGGACCTTCAGGGTGGAGCTGGAGACGTCCGCGCCCTTGATGGAGTTCTTCAGCTGCATGCGGAAGAACGAGCGGGCGGTGCCCCAGGTCTGGCTCTCGAAGCCGACGCGGGCTTCCTTGGTGTCCTCGTTGTAGTTGGCGCCGTCGTAGAAGCTGGAGTTCGGGTACCGCTTGTAGACCGTGGTCCAGTTGGCGCGGATGCCGGTCGTGGACGGGTCGAGGAACAGCGGGTAGGTCAGTCCCTCGGTCTCCGCGAGGTAGTTGTCCGGCGGGGTGATGGTCAGCACGCCGTCCTGGAAGGCGGCGGCGGCCGTCGTCGCGTGGCCGCCCTCGCCGGGGCCGTTGACGGCGGGCAGGGCGAGGGTGTCGGTGGCGGCGGCGGGCACACCGTAGGCGGCGGGCTCGGCGCCCGGCTCCGTGGTCCGCGGCGCGTCCGGGTCCTCGTTCGGGACCTTGTCGGCCGCGTCGCCGGTGTCCTCGCGCGCCGGACCCTCCTCGACGACCTCCGGGTCCTCGTTGGTGCCGGTCGCGGCGTCCGGGTCGGTCGCCGCGGCGTCCGTGGCGTGCGTGCCGGCGGAGTCCCACAGGAACGGCGTGGGGGAGACGGCGACCTCGTTGCCGGCGCTGTCCTTGGCCATCAGCACGTCGGTGCCGGGGTCGAGGGTGAAGGAGAGGGTGGGCGAGGTGACGCGGTAGCGCGGCGGCTCGGCGGCGAGCTTCGCGGCGGCCTCGGGCGTGTGCACGACCAGGACGTGGGTGTAGCCGGTGTCGCGCGCGGACAGCATCAGGTCGACGCCGGGCAGGACGCCCTTGTACAGCGCGCGGTTGTCCTCGACGACCGGCTCGGGCAGGGTGCCGGGCCAGTCCATCCGGATCTCGTTGCCGCCGGCGGTCATGGTCAGCAGCGGCGTCCAGGACGCCGCGTCGTCGATCCGGTGAGCGGTGCCGCCGCTCCGGCCGCCGGTACGGAAGACGGCCGACCGGACGGTGCCGCCGGAGGTGCGTGCCGCCGCCTTGCCGGCCGGGGCGCGGTCCGGGTCACCGGACGAGAAAGTCACCGGGTACGGGCTGTTGACGGTGTGCCAGCCCTTGTCGTCCCGCTTCAGCGTGGTGTCGATCGGCGCCCATTCCCCCTCGTCGTTCTTCGCGCGCAGGGGAGCGACGGACGACGTGTAGGTGAACGAGCCGTCGGGGTTGGCGTACGTCGTGGAGAACTCGTCGGTCAGCGTGGCGACTTCGACCTTCTTGCCGCTCTTGCGCGCCCGGAGCTGCGCCTCGTCCTCGTCGACCGGTTGCGCGGCGCGCTTCGTCCTGGCGTCGGACGTGTCACCGCCGCCGTCCCTCAGGGAGAGCACGGCGGCGCCACCGGCCAGCACGGCCAGTGCGACCGCGGCGGCGATCGCGCGCCTGACTCGTGGTCTGCCAGGGGGACTTGACTCGGAGTCTGTCGCCGGTGCGGTCGCTCCGGTGGCGCTGTCGAGGTCGCTCACGGGCCCTTCTCCAACAGGCTGGGCCGCGGTGCGGCGGTTGCCGCTGCGGCATGGCTCTTTCGGGGGTGCCCTCGGGCCTGCTGACAAGCCGTGATGAGCGCGTGACGCGCCGGGATGGGCGGTTGGAGTATGAACAGCTCGTCCTTACGAGATCAACACCCTTGGGGCGGCGGTCGCGGGGCGAGACGCGGCAAAGGGCGCTGAGGTCAATTTTTTGATCATCTTTGTGACCCTTTGCGGAGTGACATAACTCACTCACATCTTGTGCAACTTGACGAGGATCTTCACAGGGCCTTTATTTCGTGCCCAGTTGTAAGTCGTTGATCATCGTGTGATCACCATGTGCCATCGGTCTGCGCGTCTCTGATGGTTTGTGACTCGGAAAGGGTCGATTGGCCGTGCGTGGGGTGTTGTCTTGGTGCGGCAGGGGTTCGCTGGCGAGAACGCCGCGGGAGCGCCTGATCCGTCGTAGAACTCGGACCGGTGTCGTCGCCGGTCTGGTCCTTGCCCTCAATGTCACCCTGCTGCCCGGCGCGATGGCCTTCGGGCCCAGCGACCCCCGTACGGCGGTCGAGCTCGCCGACCTGCAGGAGACGGACGCCGTCCCGGTCGACGCCGAGAAGACCGACAAGCTCGAAGAGCTCGCGGGCGAGGCCTCGACCGAGCCGGAGAAGGCCTACACGCCGGCGGCCGTCGCCGAGGTGCCCGGGGTCACCGGCACCAAGGCCGTCGACAACCTCACCGCGGGCGCCACGACCGAGGTCGCCGCGTCGGCCGACGGCACCCTGAGCATCGGCGTCGGCGCGCCGGACGGGGCGACGCCCGAGCAGGTCGACGCCCTCGAGGGCCAGTGGTCGATCGCCGCGTCCCCCGAGGACGAGGCCGTCGCCAACGGCGCGCAGGGCCTCATGCTCGCCGTCGACGCGCCGGACACCGCCACCGGTGACGCGGTCGTCTCCATCGACGCCACCAAGCTCGCCGAGACCTACAGCGCCCAGTGGCTGGACCGGCTCTCCTTCACCCTGATGCCGTCCTGCTACGCCACCACCCCCGAGGTGGAGGAGTGCTCCACGGGCATCCCGGTGACCACCGACGTCGAGCGCACCGGTGACACCGTCACCGTGCCGCTGGACGCCGGCGACTCCTCGGGCTCCGAGGCGGACCCCGGTGAGGACACCGCGACCGACGAGGTCACGGAGTCCACGGACGCCACCGCGCAGGTCCCGGAGACCCTGGTCAACGTCACCCTGGACACCGCCGCCCTCCAGGCGGTCTCCGCCACCGCGTCCACCGCGACCGCGAACACCGCCGCGAGCACCGGGAACGACTCCACGGTGAGCTCCGCGGTCTGGCGCGACGGCCGGGCCGCCGACGCCGTGCAGCAGATCGCCGACGCCTCCGGCGGCGGCCTCCTCGTCGGCAGCTCCTACGGCGCCGGCGCGGGCGGCGACTTCGGCGCCAGCCCGATCGTCTCGGCGGGTTCCTGGACGGCCGGCGGCTCCTCCGGCGCCTTCACGTACTCGTACACGATGGCCGGGCCCCAGGTCCCCTCGGGCCCGACGCCCAACGTCACCCTCAGCTACAGCTCGCAGACCTCCGACGGCCGTACGTCCTCCACCAACAACCAGGTCTCCTGGGTGGGCGAGGGCTGGGACTACAACCCCGGCTCCATCACCCGCACCTTCGTGGGCTGCGCGGCCGACACGGCCGACGCCAACAACAAGGGCCACTTCACCGGCGACCAGTGCTGGGGCTCGTCCAACGCGGTCCTCTCCCTCAACGGGACCACCACCGAGCTGGTGCGCGACGACACCACCAAGGAATGGAAGGGCGCCCGCGGCGAAAACATGCGGGTCGAGCTGCTGACCGAGGCCGACTACAAGAGCGTCGTCGGCAGCGACGTCACCCACAGCTCCAACAACGGTGACAACAACGGCGAGTTCTGGCGCGTCACCACCGACGACGGCACCCAGTACTACTTCGGCCTCAACCGGCTGCCCGGCTGGTCGTCCGGCAAGGACGAGACCAACTCGGTGCTGAACGTGCCGGTCGCCGGCAACCACGACAGCGACCCCTGCTACCAGCCCAAGTTCGCGGACTCCTTCTGCAACCAGGGCTGGCGCTTCCAGCTCGACTACGTGGTCGACACCACCGGCAACGCGATGACGCTGTGGTGGGAGAAGGAGAAGAACGCCTACGCCCGGAACATGAAGGAGGCCAGCGCGGTCTCCTACGACCGGGGCGGCTACCTCACCCACATCGACTACGGGCAGCGGGAAGGCACCCTCTTCTCCGAAGAGCCCCTCGGCCGGATGAAGTTCAACGCCAAGGAGCGCTGCTTCGACGACCCGGCCCTCAACGTCGCGTGCACCAACGCCAACTTCGACTCCAAGCAGTCCGACCGCACCCGCCCCTGGTTCGACACCCCCGCCGACCTCGCCTGCGTCAGCGGCAAGAAGTGCACCACCTACGGCCCGACCTTCTGGTCGCGCAAGCGCCTGGCCTCGGTCGACGCCTGCACCCAGCGCGAGCAGGGCGTGCGGCTGACCGAGTACTCCTCCGACGCCGACGGCAACGAGACGGGCCAGCGCAACGCCTGCGGCGTGGACGGCGACTCGGCCACCACGACGCTGCTGTCGAAGGTGGACTCCTGGACGCTCAAGCAGTCCTTCCCCTGGAACCTGACGGGCGAGTACACCGCCCTGTGGCTGGAGTCCATCACCCGCACCGGCTACGCGGTGGACGGCTCCACCGACCGCCTCAACCCGATCTCCTTCGGCCACAACGAGACGGCGCTGCCGAACCGCGTCAAGACCAGCGCCTCCGACACCAGCCCGCTGTTCGCCCGGCTGCGCATCCAGGACGTCGTCTCCGAGTACGGCGGCCGCACGCACGTCGACTACAAGGCCCCCGAGGGCAAGTGCCTCACCGGCGCCGAGCGCCCGGCCATCGACAAGAACCACTCCCTCTGCTACCCGGCGTACTGGCACGCCGACGGTGAGCTGGAGGACAAGCGCATCTCCTGGTTCCACAAGTACGTCGTCGCGAAGATCACCGAGTTCCCGCGTCTCGCCGACGCCCAGGACATCGTGACGACGTACGAGTACTCCACCGACAGCGACGCCGTCGACGGCGCGCTGTGGGCGAAGAGCCAGTCGGAGTTCTCCCGCCCGAAGAAGCGCACATGGGACGACTTCCGCGGCTTCCCGACCGTCACCACGACCACCGGCAGCACCGACGCCGTCGACGGCAGCACGGCCTCCAAGTCGGTCACCCGCTACTTCCGCGGCATGAGCGACGACGTCCTCGCCGACGACACCCCGGGCACGGCGTCCGACGACGTCAAGCGCTCCGTCACGATGACCGACATCACGGGAGCGACGCTCAAGGCCGACCTGAAGGCCTACGCCGGCATGGTCGCCGAGTCGCTGACCTACCCCGACGCGAGCGCCGACACGGCCACCGGCTGGATATCCCGCACGATCAACATCCCGGACACGCCGGTCCGTCTGGCCACCCGCAACCGGACCGACGGCCCGGACGTCGTCTCCGAGCGCGTCACGCTCGGCAAGACCTCGACCATCACCAAGGCCTCCGGCAAGGGCGCGGACGGCGCGACCCTGCGCACGGTCACCACGGAGACCGACTACGACGCCACGTACGGTCTGCCGACCGTGGTCCGCGAGTACGGCGACGTGGCCGCCACCGGCGACGAGTCGTGCACCGCGACCTCGTACGTGCACAACACATCGGGTACGAACCACCTCATCGGCCTGGTCGCCCGGACCGTCACCACCACCGGCACCAGCGCCTGCTCCGCCGACCTCTCCAGCTCGACGGGCTCGACCCTGGTCAGCGCCTCGCGCATGTACTACGACGGCGCCACCTCGCACACCGCCACGCCCACCAAGGGCCTGGTGACCAGGACGGAGGCGCCGACCGGCGCCGGCACGGGCTGGGAGACGACCAACCCCGAGTCGCGCACCGAGTACGACGACACCGGCCGCGTCGTCAAGGTCACGGACCCGACGGGCGTGACCAACCTGACCAAGTACACGCCAAGCAGTGGCCAGGTCTACCGGATCGACACGGTCACCGGCAGCAAGGTCGTCGACGGTGTGGAGACCGGCTTCACCGAGATCACCACCCTCGAGCCCGGCCGCGGCACCACCATCAAGGCGACCGACGCCAACAACCGCGTCACCACGTACGACTACGACCCGCTCGGCCGCGCCGTCGCCGCCTGGGACGCGACCCAGACGGCCACGGACGACCCGACCGTCAAGTACACCTACAACACGGACCCGCAGAAGCCGGTGTCCGTGGTCACGGAGTCGCTGTCGGAGAACCCGAGCACCGCCGCCGGCGACGGCGTGTACGACAGCTCCACCACGATCTACGACGGCCTGGGCCGCGAGCGGCAGAGCCAGACCCCGGCGGTCGGCGGCGGACGCCTGATCACCGACACCCTGCACAACGCCGCCGGTCAGGTGCGCTACACCCGCAACGCCTACTACATGGAGGGCGACCCGGGCACCGACCTGGTCGTCCCCGCCTCCGAGTCGCTCGTCCCCAACGCCACCTCGTACACGTACGACGGCCTGGGCCGGGTGCTCACGGTGACGCCGGTGCACAGCTCCTTCGCGCAGACCGGTGAGACGTACTACAAGAGCGACGGCTCGGTGGCGCACGTCAGCACCGACCGCCGCACCCGCTACGAGTACGCCCTCGACTACACCGTCATCCGCCAGCCGAAGGGCACGCCCGCCTCCCGGGTGTGGACGGACGCGCTGGGCCGCACGGTCCGCCAGGACACCTTCAGCGACACCTCGCTGACCGAGGCCGGTGCGATCAGCACGACCTACGCGTACGACCTCCGCGGCGACATGGTGACCAGCACCGACGACGTCGGCCACACCCGCACGTGGAAGTACGACGCGCTGGGCCGGGTCACCGACACCACCGACCCGGACACGGGCGCCACGCACACCGACTACGACGCGTTCGGCCGCGTGTCCAAGGCCACCGACGCCCGCGGCCAGACCGTCTCGTACACCTACGAGCGCCTGAACCGCGTCGAGCAGGTCAAGGTCACCCCGAAGGGCTCGACCACGGCCACCCTCGCCCAGTCGTACGTCTACGACGGTGCGACCGGCGGCAAGGGCCAGCTCGCCTCAGCGACCCGCTACACCGACGGCAAGGCGTACACCACCTCCATCGCCGGCTACACGGCCGACTACCAGCCCACGGCGATGACCACGGCCCTGCCGCCCGGCTCCACCGCGGGCCTCACCGCCGACGGCTTCGCCACCCAGTACACCTACACGTACGACTACAACGACGACGGCCAGCTGGAGAAGTACACGACGCCGGCGGCCGGCGGCCTCAGCGCCGAGGCCGTGGTCACCCGGTACAACCAGGCCGGCCTGCCGACCTCGGTCTCCGGCCAGGACTGGTACACCTCCGAGGTCGCCTACTCGCCCTACGGCCAGGTGCTCCGCTCCACCGTCGGCGAGCAGGGCCACCGCCTGTGGCAGGAGAACACCTTCAACGAGTCGACCGGTGAGCTCCTCACCAGCAGGCTCGTCCGGGAGGACGCGACCGACAAGACGCTCGTCCCCGACAACTATGTGAGCACCCGCGCCTACGCGTACGACCCGTCGGGCAACGTCCTGTCCGTCAAGGACAAGACGGGCTCGGCGACCGACCAGCAGTGCTTCAAGTACGACGTGCTGGGCCAGCTGAAGGAGGCCTGGACGACGCCGGGCGGCGGCGCCTGCGTCGCCACGGGCAAGACCACCGCCGAGCCGGTCTACTCCGACGGCAAGGTCAACGTCTCCTCCAACAACTCCGGTTACTGGCAGTCGTACGACTACGACGTCCTCGGCAACCGGGTCAAGAAGACGGCGCACAAGGCCGACCCGACCTTCACGTCCGGCGTGCGCGACACCAAGGGCGACGTCGTCACCGACTACGCCTACGGCACCAGCGACACGGCGAAGAACGACCAGCCGCACACGCTGACCTCGTACACGACGACGTCGACGACGGCGGCGGGCGCGACGGTCACGACGCGATCGACGCAGACCTACGACGCCGCGGGCGAGCTGGAGAACCGCTCCACCGGCGGTGACACGGCCCAGACCCTGACCTGGACCTGGGACGGCAAGGTCGAATCCGTCACCGGCTTCGGCGCGGACGGTTCCGGGGCCTGGGTCGGCGCGAACGAACTGTGCATCGACCTGAGCAGCTCGAACACGACCCCGGGCACCGCCCTGCAGGTCTGGGCGTGCAACGGCAGCAAGGCGCAGAACCTCAGCATCCAGGGCACCGACGCCGACAACAACGGCACGGTCGACACCGCGGGCGTCGGACAGTTCAAGGTGGCGGGCCGCTGCGCCGAGCCCACCAGCACCGCCGCCGGCTCGGCCGTCCTCATCCAGACCTGCAACACCGCTTCGGACACGCAGACCTGGAAGACGCTGCCCACCGGCCAGATCCAGCACGTCAAGTCCACCCTGTGCCTGTCGGTGCCCACCGCCACGGTCAGCACCGACCTGACCCTCGCGGCCTGCAACTCGACCGTCGCCACCCAGCTGTGGAAGCCCTCCGCGAAGACGACGTACGTCTACGACGCCATGGGCAACCGCCTGCTGGAGCGCACGGCCAACGGCGCGGTGCTGAACCTGCCCGACACCAAGGTCTCGATGAGCCTCACGGGCAAGGTCCGCTACGCGGAGCGCAGCTACGCGGGCATCGGCGGACCGGCGGTCACCCGCTACCGCGAGCTGAGCTCGACCGGAACGAACGAGCAGGTGTTCGCCCAGGCGACCGACCTCAACGGCACCCCGGTGGCGGAGGTCCGTCTGGAAGGCGGCATGGCCGTCCGGGTGGCGAAGAAGGACCCCTGGGGCGAGGACCGCGCCACGAACCTGGGCCCGCGCTCGCACACCGGCTTCCACACGGGTGACGACGACGCCGAGACGGGTCTGACCCACCTGGGCGCCCGCGAGTACGACCCGGGTACGGGCCGCTTCATCTCGGCGGACCCGGTCCTCGACCAGAGCGACCCTCTGCAGGCGAACGGCTACTCGTACGCCAACAACAACCCCGTGACGCACGCGGACCCGAGTGGTCTGACGTCCTCGGCATCCAGCTTCGACGCCTCGATCGCCGCGCTGGACAAGAAGATCGCCGAGTACCAGAAGACCCTGAACCGCTCCATCGGCGACGTGATCCTCGCGACCGGCTGGGCCGTGTTCAAGGAGTTCATCGGCTGGAACGACGTCGTCGGCTGCTTCTCCCAGGGCGACCTGTGGGCCTGCGGCAGCCTCCTGATGGACGCCATCCCGTGGACCGCCGTCTTCTCCAAGGGCAAGAAGATGTGGGGCGCCTTCAAGGCGACCCTGGGCGCGGTGAAGGCGTTCCGCGCGGCGAAGAAGGCCGCCGAGATCGGTATCAAGGCCGCGAAGGCGGCCAAGGCGGCGCTGATCAAGGCCAAGAAGGCCGCGGAGGCGGCTGCCGCCGAGGCCAAACGCAAGGCACGCGCGGCGGCCAAGGCAGCGGCCGAGGCAGCCAAGAAGAAGGCCCACACCGGCTCCAAGGGCGCCAGAGGCAACCCGGTCCAGGTCAAGGCCCAGACCCAGGCCCAGTCCAAGGGCACGAAGGGCGGCGGCAAGGCCGAGAACAAGTCCGGCGGCTCGCGGAACGGGTCCGGTAAGGAGGACTCGGGCGGAGACGGTGGGTCCGGCGGTGATGCGGGTGGAGAAGGAGCCACCTGTAACAGCTTCACGCCGGAAACCAAGGTCCTGATGGCCGACGGCACCGCCAAGCAGATCAAGGACGTCAAGGCCGGTGACAAGGTCCTGGCGACCGACCCGGAGACGGGCGAGACCGCGGCGGAGACGGTCACTGCCGAGATTCTGGGCAAGGGCGTCAAGCATCTGGTCAAGGTCACCATCGACACCGACGGCAAGAAGGGCTCGAAGACCGCCGAGGTCACTGCGACGGACAAGCACCCCTTCTGGGTCCCGGAACTCGGCGACTGGATCGACGCAACCGACCTCAAGTCGGGCGAATGGCTGCGCACCAGCGCCGGCACGCTCGTGCAGATCACGGCGGTCAAGCGTTGGACGGCGCCGGATGCGACGGTGCACAACCTCACCGTCAGCATGCTGCACACGTACTACGTGCTGGCGGGGGCCACTCCGGTCCTGGTACACAACGTCAACAGCTGTCAGGTTGATTACGGATCGACAGATCTGAGCATGATGGCAATTGACGCCCGAAAGGCGAATGGCTGGACGAGAAGTGCGCGCAATGTCTCCGTCTGGGAATACAAGGACGGCAACGGAGATTTGCAGACGGTCGTGACAAGAAGTGGGCCGAAGCATGCCGAGAGGAAGGCCTGGGATCAGCTTCAGGCGCTGGGTGTGGATGCTGGCTCCGTCACGCGCGTGTACACAGAGCTTGAGCCCTGCACCTACGGATACTGCACTGTCTTCTTGAATCAGTTCACGAACGCCTCGGTGACGCACAGCTTTGAATATGGCGCCACCTCTGCGTCGCGACGATCAGGAATCAATGCGCTCAAACGGGGGTTGACAAAAATCAGGAGAGGGGTCTTCGACTGACTCCGCATCCTTCCTGAGTGAGGGGAAGCCGGACCGACGAGGTGAAAACGCCACCTCGCTGGTCCGGCTTCACTGGCGTTTGGCGGCCTGGATGATAGAGTCCGCGCTATGGGTCAAGGTAATCTTGCAACGGTCGGCGACGTCGTCAGGGCTGTTGACGCCAGCCGTATTCGTGACATCTCCGATGCACTTATGGCGGTCCTGAAAGATTCCGCGCTTCCTAGTGCCGTTGAGGGGATGTTCTATACAGATCCGTCCGTCATGCTTGCTCCGGTCGAGGTGCATGGGCTGACGCACCTCACGCTGGGTGCAAATGAGGAGGATATTGCTGGGCGATACCTCCTCTCGGAGGCGGGAGAGGTGTTTATCCAGGGGCCGGAGGGGGATGAGCTGCGCTTTGTGAACGCAAGGCTGGATCACTTCTTCGCGTTCATGAGTGCATGGAACGGATTCGTGTCGAATCCCGCCCCGGTCGATTCTTCAGGTGATGTGGACGAAGATGCCGTTATTGAGGAGGGGATGCGCTTGAAGGAATCCCTGGAGAGGGTGGATGGAGCGGCATTCTCCGACGAGGAGACGTGGTGGTCGAACGTCTTCGACGAAGTTGAGTTGGGCGTGTTGGGGCCGCTCTGATGGTGGGTTCCCTGGGCATGCCTGTCTGCATGTTGCTCGCGTTGCAGCAGAGGTCAGACTGCTTCGCAGGGGGTGGGCGTGGTCACGGCTTCCGTGCGTATGCCTGCGAGGAGGTGGGCGACGGTCGCCGGCGTGGTCGTGAGGACCGTGGCCGGGGTGTCGCTCTCGCGGAGGTGGAGGGTCGTGGGGGTGGCGGCGAGTTCGAGGCAGTTGGAGCCGTCACCTCCACCGGAGAAGGATGACTTCTGCCAGCTGTCGGGACGGGACATGGCGCGCCTCACAGTTCCTTTGCGAGTCGGTGGATGAAGTCACGCGAACGCTCAGGTTCGAGTGACACGGCCTCGATCTTACGGAAGAGCGTTCGAAAGGCTCCCAGTTGGGATGCGGAATCGACGAACGCTGTCCCGTTGGCCCCCGCGTCACGTACGACCGTGTCCAACTTGGGCACCGCACCACCCGCATACATCATCGTGGCCCATGCTCCACCGAAGCCGTCCAGGTCGAAGGGGATGACCCGTACGGTGAGGTGGTCTGCCGCGGAGAGTTCCATGGCACGGGTGAGCTGAGCGCGCATGGCGGCTCGGTCCCCGACTCTGATGCGCAGCGCGGCCTCATGGATCACAGCTTCGTAGGGGATGGGCGTCGGCCCCTCGATGACCTCCCTTCGCTTCACACGGTGCTGTACTCGCAACTCGATCTCCGAGCGCGGCAGCTCAGGAACTCGGTACGAGAAGACACCGCGGGCGTAGTCCTCCGTCTGAAGAAGGCCTGGGATGTTCAGGAACTCCACGTCCAGCCGGTAGGTCGCATGATGCTCCAGCTCGGCGATGTCCAGGAACGGAGTGGGCAGCTTGCCCCGGTACTCCTCCCACCAGCCCCGAGTGCGGTCGGTCGCCATTACGGTCAGCGCCTCGATCAACTCCTCGTCCTCGCAGGAGTAATGGGCGGCGAGGCTGCGTAGACGCTCCTCGCTCACCCCGGCGGTTCCGGCTTCCATCTGGCTCATCTGCGCCGAGTCGGATCCGATCAAGGCGGCTGCTTCACGCGCCTTCAGACCGGCAGCCTCGCGAAGTTTTCGCAGTTCAGCACCCAAACGTTCCTGGCGTGCCGTGGGCTGCCGCCTGCGTGGCATCGCTGCCTCCTCGTCGCCAACTGCGCTGCACAAGTGACCCTTTCGAGGGGCAGATTACGGCAACGGCTTGCGGCGTCCCAAATTTTACTCGTACCGTCGGTGGCGCAACGCTCACTCTGCGGAAGCGCACCACCCCGTCCAGCCACGACGGCTGCGGCACTGCCACCGCGCCCTCAATCACCCACACCGAACGGAGTTCCGTCATGTCCGAGCCCTGGGAGTACTCCCTCTACATCCCTACCGACCCCAGAGCCGTCACCGTCTCCCGCCGCACCCTCCGCCTGATCCTCACCCTCCACGGCCTGGCCCACCTCGCCGACACCGCAGAGCTGCTGGCCTCGGAGCTGGTCTCCAACGCCGTACTGCACACCAAGGGCCCCGCCTGCCTCCGCGTCTGCCACCGGGACGGCGTCCTGCAGATCGGCGCCTGGGATGCCGACCCCGAACCGCCCGAACCGCCGGGCAAGTTCGAGGAGCTGGCCGACGCCGAGAGCGGGCGCGGCTTCGCCCTCGTGCGTGCCTGCGCCGACGTGTGGGGCTGGCATCCGCTGTCCCGCCTTGGGCGCCGCGGCAAGCTGGTGTGGTGCGAACTCCCGGCGGCGTAGCTCATTGTTGACGTCGGACAGAAAGGGGAGCCGATGGTCGGCTCGTCGCACGAGGCGCTGCACCGAGGTCCGGCAGATGTGGAGGGACATGACGTCGCCGCCGATGCCCAAGAAGACCGGCGGGTTCCCTGGCGGCTGCCCGAGTACATCTGGCAGGACTGGATGCGCCAGATGTGGCTCGAACGGGCGGAAAAGGCCTTCAGGGAGGGCTACGAGGAAAGCTTCCGTGCGCGTCTGGAGCAGTCGGTGATTCTCCGGCTCTTCTTCTGGCGGAGGATCGAGGTGCCCGCTTCAGTCTTCAAGAAGGTGCGGGAAACCGAAGACCTGGCGCAGCTCCGGCTCTGGCGTGAACGCGCCTACCACGTCACAGACCCGGAACACCTCTTCCAGCCCTGAGGACCTCGGGGTGCTCGGCCCCTCAGCCCAGCACCCGCACCGGCGCCCCCGCCAGATACGCCCGGATCCCCTCTACCGCCTGCCCGTAGTACCGCTCGTAGTTCGCGCGCGACACGTACCCCAGGTGTGGAGTCGCCAGCAGTCGTGGAGCCGTTCGCATCGGATGGTCGGCCGGCAGCGGCTCCACGTCGAAGACGTCGACCCCCGCCCCCGCGATCCGACTCTCCCGCAGCGCCGCCAGCAGCGCGTCCTGGTCGACGATCGCCGCCCGCGAGGTGTTGATCAGGTACGCCGTCGGTTTGAGGAGAGCCAGCTCAGCCGGCCCGATCAGGCCTCGCGTCCGCTCGCTCAGCGCGAGGTGGACGGAGACGAAGTCGCTCACGGAGAGCAGTTCCTCCTTGGAGGAGGCGCGCCGCGCGCCGACCTCCGCCGCCCGCTCCTCCGTGAGGTTCTGGCTCCACGCGCTCACCTCCATGCCGAAGGCGAGCCCCACCCGGGCGACCCGGCTGCCGATCTTCCCCAGGCCCAGCAACCCGAGCCGCCGGCCGTGCAGGTCGGCGCCCACCGTCGACTGCCACGGCCCGCCCTCCCGCAGCGCGGTGTTCTCCTCGACCAGCCCACGCGCGAGGCCCAGCAACAGTGCCCACGTCAGCTCCACCGGCGGGGTCGACGAGCTCTCCGTTCCGCACACGGTCACGCCGTTCGCCTTCGCCGCCGGGTAGTCGATCACCGAGTTGCGCATGCCGGAGGCGATCAGCAGGCGCAGCCGGGGCAGCCGGTCCAGCACGGTGGCCGGGAAGGGGACACGCTCGCGCAGGGTCACGACACAGTCGAAGCCGGCCAGAGCGGGGACGAGTTCGTCCTCACTCCCGAAGTGCTCGGTGAAGGAGACGACCTCCAGCTCCTCGCCCGGCACCGACCATTCGGCGACCGTCGTCGCGACGTCCTGGTAGTCGTCGAGTACGGCACAGCGGAAGGGCATGGCGGGTCCTCCGGGCGCGCGGATGCGGGCGGGCGTCTCATCTGATCATCTCCGGTTGGCCTTCGTCGGCGAAACCGCCGCAAACTCGGCGCGAAGTGAAGCAGTGCCCAGGCAACCTCCCCATCTGAGGCAACATCTAGGTGAACGACGGGCCCCACGGGAACGGGCCGTGGCCGCCGTCGCGGGCCGGACGGAGTGAGGGACGTGGTGGAGCCGAGGATCGCCGTTGCCGTGGTGACGATGGGCAACCGGCCTGCCGAGGTCGACGCCCTGCTGGAGTCGGTGGCCAAGCAGGACGTCGCGCCCGCCCGCATCGTGATCGTCGGCAACGGCTGCCGGCTGCCCGAGTTCGCCCGCCGGCTGTCGCTGCCCGGCGAGGTCACCGTCATCGAGACGGACAAGAACCTCGGCTGCCCCGGCGGCCGCAACGTCGGTCTCGCCCGTCTGCGCGAGTTCGGCGACATCGACGTCGTGGTCGAACTGGACGACGACGGGCTGCTCGTCGACCCGGACGTCCTGCGCCGCGTACGCGATCTGTACGCCGCCGACCCGCGCCTCGGCATCGTCGGCTTCCGCATCGCCGACGAGAACGGCGAGACCCAGCGCCGCCACGTGCCGCGCGTCGGCGCCTCCGACCCGATGCAGGGCGGCTACGTCACCGGCTTCCTGGGCGGCGGCCACGCCCTGCGCATGGAGATGCTCGCGGAGACCGGCGACTGGCCCGCCGAGTTCTTCTTCGCGCACGAGGAGACCGACCTGGCCTGGCGTGCCACGGACGCCGGCTGGAAGATCCTCTACGCGCCCGAGCTGCTGCTCCAGCACCCCAAGACCTCGCCCGCGCGGCACGCCATCTACTACCGCGTCACCGCCCGCAACCGGGTCTGGCTGGTCCGGCGCAACCTGCCGCTGCCGCTCATCCCGGTGCACCTGGGGGTGTGGATCCTCGTCACGCTGCTGCGCACGCGCTCGCTCGGCGGCCTGAAGGCCTGGTTCGGCGGGTTCGCGGAGGGGGTGCGCAAGCCGGCCGGCCCCCGGCGGCCCATGCGCTGGCGCACGGTGTGGCGGCTGACCCGGCTGGGAAGGCCCCCGATCATCTGAGCCGGGGGTGTGGACGCGGGCGCGAGCCCCGGCCGTTCACCTCCGCCGACCGGGACCCACACGCGCCCCGGACCCGACCGCGGCGGCGACACTCCCCCGAGCAACGCGTTGACGCGCGCGCCGTCGGGCCAGATCCGATGATGTGATCACATCAGGCCACGCCAACAAATCGCTAACATATGGCCAATGGTTCTCCGCGTCACCGCCGGTCGCCTGGCCTGAAGTCGCCCGGCGAACGCGGGAAGACACGGGCGCGCGGAAGGGCGAAGGTCGGCGTGATGCGGCGGTACGAGCTGCGTTTCGGACTGCTCGGCCCGCCGGTCCTGTACGTCCCCGCGGCCGACCCCGGTGCCGTGACGGGGGCCGAGACCGTGACGGGGGCCGGGGCCGGCACGGACGGAGTGTCCGGCGCCGAGCGCCCGTACCGGACCATCCGCAGCCCGAAGGTGCGCGCCCTCCTGGCCGCGCTGCTGCTCGACGCCGGCCGGGTCGTCCCGGTCGAGTCGCTCAAGGAAGCGCTGTGGGGCGGCGCACCCCCGGCCTCCGCACACGCCTCGCTGCACAATCACGTCACCCGCCTGCGCCGGATGCTCGACGATCCGCGACGGCTCAGGGCGGTGCCCCCCGGCTACCGACTTCGGGTCGAGCACGGCGAACTCGACGTCCACGTCTTCGAACGCCGTCTGGCCGCGGCCCGCGGCGCGCACGCCGCCCGCAACTGGGAACGCCTCCTGCGCGAGTGCGCGGCCGCCCTCGCCCTGTGGCGGGGCGCACCGCTCGGCGACCTCCCCGCCGAACTGGGCGGATACGCCTTCACCCAGCGCCTGACGGAGTCGCGCCTGCTCCTGTGGGAGTGGCGCTACGACGCCGAACTGGCCGTGGGCGGCGGGCGGCTGGACCGTCTCGTCCCGGAGCTCGCGGCCCTGGCCGCCGAACACCCGCTGCGCGAGGCGTACCACCGTCAGCTCATGCTCGCCCTGCACCGCACCGGCCGCCCGGCCGAGGCCCTCGCCGTCCACCGCGACCTGCGGGCCCGCCTCGTCGAGGAGCTGGGCATCGAACCGGGGCCGGGTGTGCGCGAGGCGCACGTGGAGGTGCTGCGGGGGCCGACGACGGAGGAGGGCGCCGGCGGCGGCGCGACGGAGCCCGGCGCGAACGGGCAGAGCGCCGATGCCACGGAGACCGCCTCCCCTGCTGACAGCGGCGACGCCATGGAGATCACCGGCACCGCGGACACCAAATACACCGCGGACACCCACACCAGCGACACCGGCCCCGCCTCGGCCGGCGCCCCACCCGCGACCGCGTCCCGTCCTGCCCAACTGCCACCGCCACCGGCCCACTTCACCGGCCGCGACGACGTCCACCACCGCCTGCACGGCGCCCTCGCCGCCGATCCGCCGAACGGTCTCCTCGCCGTCATCAGCGGTATGGCCGGCGTCGGTAAGAGCGCCCTCGCCCTGCAGGTGGCCCATGGGTTGAAGGAACGTTTCCCTGACGGTCAGCTCTACCTCAACCTGCACGGGGCCACGCCCGGCATGACCCCTCTCACCGCCGGTCAGGCCCTCACCGCCCTCCTGCGCGACCTCGGCACCGACCCCCGGCGCATCCCCGAACACCCGGACGCCGCGGCCGCGTTGCTGCGCACCCTGCTGGCGCCGACCCGCACGCTCCTGGTGCTGGACGACGCCGCGCACGCCGCCCAGGTACGCCCGCTGCTGCCGGCCGGGCCGGGCTGCGCGGTGATCGTCACCAGCCGTTCCCCGCTCACCGCCCTCGACGGCGCCCACCGCTTCCCGCTCGCCCCGCTCTCCGGCGAGGACAGTGCGGCCCTGCTGCGCGCGGTGTCCGGACGGGACGGCCTCGGCCCCCGCCACCCCCTCGTCCACCTCACCGGTCGCCTCCCGCTCGCCCTGCGCGTCGTCGCCGCCCGGCTCGCCGCGCGCCACGCCCTCACCCCGGACGTCCTCGCGCACCAACTGGCCGCCACACGCGGCAGGTTGCACCACCTGGAGTACGACGACCTGAGCGTCCGCCGCTCGCTCGCCGTCGCCCATGACGCGCTCGCCGCCTCCGACCGCGAGGCCGACCGCGACGCCGCCCTCGCCCTGCGTCGCATCGGCGCCCTCGACCTGCCCGTGTACGGTGCGCCGCTGCTCGCCCGACTCACCGGCACCGGCGAACGGCGCACCGAGGCGGCCCTCGACCGCCTCGTCGACGTGGCCCTCCTGGAGGAGACGGCGTACGGCCGCTACACCCCGCACGACCTCGTACGGGACTTCGCCCGCGAACTCGCTGCGGCCGACCGTGCCGACCACGCGACCACGACCGCGCTGTGCTGGTACGCCGCCGTCGCCGAACGCGCCCTCACCGCGATCGTCGAACCGGGCCTCGACCAGGACGACCGCCGTGCCCCGACCGCCGCGCAACCGCCGGACCACGCGGCTCGGGTGACGGAGCTGCCGCCGTTCGCCGGCCCCGAGGAGGCGTTCGCCTGGGGCGACACCGAGCTGGAGAACATCGTCGCGTTGGTGGAGAGCGTCACCGGCAGCGCCGGGAGCGCCACGGGAAGCGCCGGGACCGGCACCCGAAGCGCCGAGAGCGCCCTCGGGAACGTCGACAGCATTGCCGGCGGTGTCGGGACCGGCACGGGCGACGGCGAAACGGGCACGGGCGACGGCGAGCCCGTCACCGGAATGGGAGGGGCGGCCACCGGAAGGGGCGACGCGGCCACCGGAAGGGGCGACGCGGCCGCCGGAAGCGTCGAAAGGACCACCAGGGAGGGGGAGAGGGCCACCGGAGACGACGAGAACGACCCCATCCTCTCCACCTTTCTCCGCCTCCTCTTCCCCTACCTCCAGCGCAGTGGCCGCGTCGCCGAGATGGAGGTGCTCGGGCGCACCGCCCTGCGGGTGGCGCGGCGGCTCGGGGACGAGGCGGCCGAGGCCTACGCGCTGGGCGACCTCGCGGGTCTGCACTTCCTGACCGGCCGCCAGAAGGACGCCCTCGCCCTCAACGACCGTGCGCTGACGATCTGGCGGCGGCTCGACCGGCTCTCCTGGATCCGGCGCTGCCTGAACAACCGTGGCCTGCTGCTGGAGGGCCTCGGCCGGTACGAGGAGTCGGAACAGGCGCTGCGGCAGAGCCTGGAGTACTCCCGCCAGCTCGACGACCCGCACGGCGAGGCCGTGACCCACAGCCACCTCGGCAACCTGTACGAACACACCGACCCGCGTGCCGCCATCGATCAGCACCGGCGCTCGCTCGCCATCGGGGAGGAGATCGGCGCCGTCCTCGTCCAGCACTCGGCGCACTGCAACATCGGTTACGCCCACCTCGCCCTGGGCGAACCGGCCGCCGCCCTGCCGCACTTCCAGAAGAGCCTGCGCATCCTCGGCGGCCACGGCGACTGGCACGGCGAGTCCCAGACCCGGCTCGGCCTGGTCCGCGCCCTGCGCTTGCTGGGGCATACGGAGGAGGCGGTGCGGGAGTGCGCCGAGCTGCTGTGCGGCGCCGACGCCCGCGCCGACACCTACACGGGCGGACTGGCCCGGCACCAGTACGGGCTGCTGCTGCGTGAGCGGGGGAGCCCGCGGCGGGCGCGGGAGGAGTGGCGGCGGGCACTGGACGCTCTGGACGGGACGGACGAGAAGGCGGTGGTCCGCGAGCTCGGGGAGCTGCTCACCGAGCACGAGCCCTGCGGTGGGTGATCACTTGGCGTCGGCATAGCACTCCACCACGGCCGTCGTGAACGGGAACCGCACCGGCGTCTCGCCGAACGTCAGCCGCCCGGCCAGTTCCGCCGCCTCCCGGATCGCGGCGACGACCGCCTCCGCCTCCTCCTCGGGACAGTGGACGATCACCTCGTCGTGCTGGAAGAAGACCAGTTCGGCCGCCATGTCCGCGCAGGTGCGGCGCAGCGCGGCGAGCAGCAGCAGCGCCCAGTCGGCGGCGCTGCCCTGGACGACGAAGTTGCGGGCGAAGCGGCCGCGGGCGCGGGCGTCGGAGGAGGCGTAGCCGGGCGCCCACGACCGGCCCTCACCCTCGTCGTCCCCGGAGGGGCCGGAAGAGCCGAGGGCGAGGGGAGAGCCGGAAGGGCCAGAGGGTCCGGACGGGATTCCCGCCTCCTCCGTCGCGTCGTCCGTCGCCCCGGCCGCGGGCGGGCAGGTCCGCCCCAGCCAGGTCCGCACGAGCCGCCCCTCCTCGCCGGCCCGCGCCGCGTCGTCGACGTAGGCCACCGCGCGCGGGAAGCGGCGGCGCAGGGCAGCGAGGTTCTTCAGGCCGTCGCCGGAGGTCTGGCCGTAGACCGCGCCGAGCACGGCCAGCTTGGCCTGGGCGCGGTCGCCGGAGAAGGCGCGGTCGGAGACGGACTGGTAGAGGTCGGCCTCGCGGCCCGCCACCTCCATCAGCCCGGGATCGCGGGAGATCGCCGCGAGCACCCGCGGCTCCATCTGGTCGGCGTCGGCGACGACGAGCCGCCAGCCGGGGTCGGCCACCACGGCCCGCCGGATCACCTTGGGGATCTGCAGGGCGCCTCCGCCGTTGGTCACCCAGCGCCCGGTGACCGTCCCGCCCGCGAGGAACTCGGGCCGGAAGCGGCCCTCGCGGACCCAGTCCTGGAGCCAGGACCAGCCGTGCGCGACCCAGATGCGGTACAGCTTCTTGTACTCGACCAGCGGCTTCACGGCCGGATGGTCGATCGACTCGATCTCCCAGCGGCGTGTGGACTTGATCCTGATCCCGGCCTGCGCGAACGCCTTGATCACGTCGGCGGGCAGGTCCGGCCTGACCCGGCGCCCGAAGGCGGCCGACACCTCGTCCGCGAGCTCGGCCAGCCGCCGGGGCTCGCCACCGCCGGCGTACCGCTCGCCGAGCAGGTCGTGGAGGACCGAGCGGTGGACGTCGGCGCTCCACGGCAGCCCGGCCCGGTTCATCTCGGCGGCCACCAGCATGCCCGCCGACTCGGCCGCCGTCAGCAGCCGCATCCGGTCCGGGTGCTCCGCCCGCTCGTGGCGCCGCTGCTGTTCGGCGTACACGGAGACGAGGTCGGCGAGCGGCAGCCCGGTGTCCTCCGGCTCGAACAGCGAGGACTGCGCGCCGGGCGCGGCGGAGCGCTGCGGCGGGTCCGGCGGCACCGGGCCGCCGCGCAGCCGGGCCAGGGCGGCGGCGGCCGAACGAGGTTCGCCGTACCGCCCCTCGTGGCCGAGGAGAAGGGTTTCGGCGTCCTCGACGTCGTAGCACCGCTCGACTCGCACCCCCGCGGCGAGCAGACGCGGATACACCTCGGCCGTCGAACGCCACACCCAGCGCGCGACACCGGGCCGTCCGCGCACCGCCGCCACCAGATCCGGCTCCCGCAGGACCGGCCCCGCGGGCAGCCCGCCGGAACCGAGGGCGACGAGCTCCGCGCCACCGCCCTCGGCCGGAGTGAGCGCCCACCGGTCGGCCATGCTGCGAGTGTGGCAGGAGGGTCTGACAACGGCCCGTCCGACGGACGCCCCTCGGTGGCGCACCCCTCGGTGGCGCGCCCCTCGGTGGCGCACCCCTCGGTGGCGCACCCTCTCGGCGGCGAAGCGCCCCGGCCCACCGGCTCCTCCCGCCGCCCCGGCCTGCTGGGGCAGGCCGCCGCCCCGGCTCTCCGACGCGGCCCTCCGTCCCGGCTCTGCGGGCAGCGGTCCTGCGGCTCGGCTGTCCGGTGCGCCGGTCCCCGACAGCGGGCGGCTGCCGGTGCGGGACGAGGCGACGGACGTGCTGCGCACCGGGCAGCCCCTTAGCCGACGAGACGCCCCCCGGTGGCGCGCCCCTCGGCGGCTCAGCGCGCCGGCCCACCCTCCGGTTCCTCGCGCCGTCCCGGCCCGCCGGTTGAGCCCGACCGCCCCCGCTCTCTTGCCCAGGTCTCCGGGCAGCTCTGTGGCTCGGCCGGCCGGGCAGCCCCGCCCTGGCGCCCGTCCCAGCGCCCGTCCCAGCGCCCGGCTCAGCCCGCCCGGCTCAGCCGCCCGGCTCAGCCCGCCTGCTCCTCCCCCTGCTGCTCGCGTGCCTTCAGCACCTGGGCCAGCGCCTTCTCGACGTACCGTTCGACCTCGGCCTTCTCGACACCGAGGTCGCTCAGAACGCCCCGGCCGTGCTCGAACTCCAGGAGGGCCAGGAGGATGTGCTCGGTGCCGATGTAGTTGTGGCCGAGGCGCAGGGCCTCGCGGAAGGTGAGCTCCAGGACCTTCTTGGCGTCCGAGCCGTACGGGATGAGCTCGGGCACCTCGTCGGCGGCGGGCGGCAGGGTGGCCGTCGCCGCCTCGCGCACCGCGTCCGCGGAGAGGCCCTGCTCGGCGAGGGCCTTCGCCGCGAGGCCCTCCGGCTCGGCGAGCAGACCGAGGACCAGGTGGACGGGCAGCCCCTCGGGGGTGCGGGCGGTCTTCGCCTCGTTGTGGGCGGCCATGACGACGTTCCGCGCGCGCGGGGTGTACCGGCTGAAGCCCTGGCTCGGGTCGAGGTCGACGGACTCCTTCGGCACGAACCTCTTCTGCGCGGCCTGCCGGGTCACGCCCATGCTCCTGCCGATGTCCGTCCAGGAGGCGCCCGAGCGCCGGGCCTGGTCGACGAAGTGGCCGATCAGGTGGTCTGCCACGTCCCCGAGGTGCTCGGCCGCGATGACCGCGTCCTCGAGCTGGTCGAGGGGCTCGGGATGGACCTTCTTGATGGCGTCGATGAGGTCGTCCAGACGGATGGATGCCGTGGGTTCCTGTCCTGAGGTCATGTGTCAACCATAGGTTGACAGCCAAGGAGCGTCAACCGAAAGTTGACACTTCCGCCCGGTCGTCCCGTCCCAGTGGGGGACGCCGACCTCACCGACCTGAGCGGAAACGACGCCACGCGCGCGTGTCACCATCACTGGATGAGCAGCAGTACGTCTCCCACCGTCGACCGCGCCTTCCGGGCCGCCCTCTACGAGACCGGTGACACCGCCCTCGACACGGGCGCGTCCCTCCTCGCCGCCGACCCCTCGGCGGACGCCGAGCTCGAACGCCGGGGTGAGGAGTTCGTGGCGGTGGCCTGGCGGCGCGGCTGGCAGCCCGCGGACGTCGTACGGCTCGTGCGGCGCGACCTGGACGAGGCGCACGTACGGCTGCTCGCGTCCCTCATCCGAGCCCACGCGCGGCAGGATCGCCCGCGCGGCCGGCGCTGGGCGGCCCAGATGGAGGAGCTCACGGCGGAGGCCCCGCCCCGTACCGACCGCTTCTCGCACGCCACCACGGTCCTGGAGCTCTACCGCCTGCTCCTCCGCCTGCCCGCCCTCGACCCCCTCCAGGAGCCCCCGCGGGGGCGGCAGCCCCACTCCGACTCCCGCACGCTCACCCGCATCCGCGCGCTGCTCGCCAAGGCGGAGGCGACGGGGTACCCGGAGGAGGCGGAGGCGCTCACCGCGAAGGCGCAGGAGCTGATGGCCCGGCACAGTGTCGACGAGGCCCTGCTCGACGCCCGCGCCCCCGCCCCGGACGCCCCCGGCGCCTGCCGCATCGGCGTCGAGCCGCCGTACGAGCAGGCCAAGGCGGTGCTGCTGGACGCGGTCGCCGACGCCAACCACTGCCGGGCGGTGTGGAACGAGCCGTTCTGCTTCTCCACGGTGGTCGGCTTCGAGGCCGACCTGGAGGCCGTCGAGCTCCTCTACACCTCACTCCTCGTGCAGGCCCAGACCGCCATGACCAGGGCGGAGGCAGCCCAACGAGCCGCAGGCCGCAAGCGGACAAAGAGCTTCCGCCAGTCCTTCCTCGCGGCCTACGCCCACCGCATCGGCACCCGCCTGACCACCGCCGCCGAAACCCAGCGCACCGACGACCTGCTCCCGGTCCTCGCCACCCGCGACCTGGCGGTCACGGCCGCGACGGACCGCATGTTCCCGCAGACCGTCACCACCCGCCTGCGCGGCATCACCGACGAGGCGGGCTGGACCGAGGGCGCGGAAGCGGCGAACCGGGCCCGCGTGAACTCCCGCCCCCGCTTGCCCTGACACAACCCGCGCCCCCCGAGGGCTCGGCTCGTCGGAGCGCGCGGACGGTCCGACGGGACGGTCCGACGGGACGGGCGCGGGCTGGCGAGGCGTGGGCCACCGGCCCCCGCGGTCAGTCCCCCGCCTGCTGGAAGGCGCTCACGGACGCGTCCGGGGTCTTCTCGTCCTTCAGGGCCACGTCCCCGTACGACCACGGGAAGCTCTGGTCGGCCGAGCCTCCCGGCAGCCCGTACTTCACCGTCTTCACGGCGAGGCTCTGCGAACCGCCCTCCTCGGCGCGGACGTAGGTGATCGTGAAGGAGGCGGTGGCCTGCTCCGCGAGGGGCAGCTGCTGGGCCTCGGCGGCCTCGTCCTGGGAGACGGCCGTGGTCGTGCCGTCGGCCTCGAGTTCGACCTTGGGGAAGCCCTCCAGAGTGCACTGGGCGCCGTTGTTCGTGACGGTGACGGAGACGTTGCCGGTGTCCCCGGCGGCGGGGGCAGCGTTGACCGGGCCGACCTCCATGCTCAGGTCGGCGGCGGCGCAGGCGGGACCGGAGACGGCCTTGCTCTCCTCGCCGCCGGAGGAACTGTCGTCCCCGCCACCGCAGGCGGTGAGGAGGCAGGCGGCGGCGAGGGCGGTGACGGTGATCGGAACGGCGCGCATGTGTGGGTCCCTTGGATGACGTGACGGTGCTGGGAGGATCATCACGCACGATCGCCCGGAACCGCTGCGCGCCCCCACCTTCCCGCGTCGGCGACGACTCCGGCTCGTGGCATCCGCACGTCACGACGCCACACATCAGGCGTCACCACGTCCCGGCGCCCCTCACCTGACGCGTGACCGTGAGTCGTAACGCGTGATGCGTGACGTAGCGACCCTTGGCGTGGCGAACCGTGACGCGTGACGTAAGGACCCGTGACGTGGGGACCTGTGACGTCGTTCCGCCTGGCGTTGTCGCTTCGTGACGCGTGGCCGCGTCACGCGTCGCGCATCACGCCGTCGCGCCTCACGACGTCCGCCGGCTACGACCCCAGGCCCGCAGTCGGCAGCCCCGACGGCCACTGCCCGCTCTCCGCCTTGGTGTAGGTCTCCTTGCCGGCGCCGCCTTCCCAGGTGACCTGCAGGGTGTTCGCGTCGACGGAGTCGACCATGCCGGTCGTGCGGTCCTTGTTCCCCGTCGTGCAGTCGAGGCGGATCATCCGCATGTCCGCCTCCTCCCCGGCGGTCCCGCTGCACACCGTCCCACCGGTGGCGAAGAGGGCGGCCTGCGCACCGGTGATGATGAGGGCGACGGCCTTGCCGTCCGTGGTGGCGAGCCAGCTCCCCTCCAACTCGCCGGAGGCGGATGCGGAAGCCGCGGGCGAGCCGCCGGTGGCGCCCCCGGTGCCCGCGCTCGACGTCGCACTCGGCGTGGCCGGCGCGCCGTCGTCCGAGCCGCCGTCGTCGCTGCACGCGGTCAGCGCGAGCGCGCCCGCCAGCGCCGCGGCGACGGCGGCGGCGACCCGCACCGGCCGGCGGGACGCCCCGCGCGCGGGACGCGACAGAGGCGACGGGCGCGAGGCGGGCGAGGGGCGCGAGAAGTTCGCCGTGGTCACTGCTAGCTCCCAAGCGGTAGCCGGACGGCCCGGTCGGCCGGAAGGACCGCAGCAAGCTACAGTCCGCCCCGCCCCGACGACCAGCCCCGCAACGCCGCCCGGCGAAGAACCCCACGCCCCCTACCAGGCCCGTTCCGCCCCTCGACGGGACGCCGCCCGCGCCCTCACCAGGACCCCTTGCGCACCCCCGGCAGATACCCCGCGTGCGCCTGCTCCCGCAGGCTCACCCGCGACAGCCCGAACGCCCGGAGGTAGCCCCGCGGCCGCCCGTCCACCTGGTCCCGGTTGCGCACGCGTGTGGCGCTGGCGTCCCGTGGCTGCCTGCGCAGCTCCTGCTGTGCCGCCAGCCGCTCGGCCTCCGGAGTCGACGGCCGCCGGATGATCTCCTTCAGCTCGGCCCGCCGCTCGGCGTACCGCGCCACGACCTCCTGCCGCTTCCCGTTCTTCGCGATCTTGCTCTTCTTCGCCATCGGCCTTCTCCCCTTCAACCCTTCACTCGGCTCGGACCCTCAGTCCGCTCGGCCCCTCAGCCCGCTCGGACGTTCACCGCGCGGACTCCAGCCCCCGCGGACTCCACCCGGGCCGCGCGGACTCCACCCCGCGCGGACATCACCCCACGCGGACTCCGCCCCGCTCAGACCTTCACTCCGCGCGCGCGGATCCGGGCCACGGCCGCCTCGACGCCGATGGTGTCGACCGTCTTGATCCCCTTCGCGCTCAGCCGAAGCCGCACGTACCGGCCCTCGCTGGGCAGCCAGTACCGCTTGGACTGGATGTTCGGGTCGAAGCGGCGCGAGGTGCGCCGGTGGGAGTGGGAGATGCGGTTGCCGAAACCGGGCTGGGCGCCGGTCAGCATGCAGTGTGCGGACACGGGTGACGTACCTCTCCTCGGGCGTTGCTGCTAATGGAATTCATTTTCAGTAAGATAGCAGCATGGCTCGCAACGAACTGCGCCCGGTCATCAAGCTCCGCTCCACGGCGGGAACCGGCTACACGTACGTCACCCGCAAGAACCGCCGGAACGACCCGGACCGTATGACCCTGCGCAAGTACGACCCCGTCGTCGGCCGTCACGTCGACTTCCGAGAGGAGCGCTGACCCACCGCCATGCGCAAGGGAATCCACCCCGCCTACGGTCCCGTCGTCTTCCGGGACCGCGCCGCCGGTTACGCCTTCCTCACCCGCTCGACCCTGTCCGCCACGACGAGCGGGAAGACGATCGAGTGGGAGGACGGCAACACCTACCCGGTCGTGGACGTCGAGATCTCGAACGTCAGCCACCCCTTCTACACCGGTACCGCCCGCGTCATGGACACGGCCGGCCGCGTGGAGCGCTTCGAGCGCCGGTACGGAAAGCAGGGCAGGGCGTGAGCCTGTCGGTGGTGATCGTCGGCGGGCTGCACACCGAGGCCCGCCGGGCGACCGTCGCGCGCCTGCTCGCCGACGTGCCCGGCAGTGTCGTCCTCCACCACGACCTCGCGACGGCCACGGCGGGCACGGTCGTGCGTACGGTCCGGGACGCCACCGGTGTCCTCTCGGCCGGCGAGGCGCCCCTGGTCAACGACTGCGCCTGCTGCGCCCTGCGCGAGGACCTCGTGCCCGAGCTGCGCCGCCTCGCCGACGACGGCACCACCCGGCTCGCGGTCGTCGAGCTGTGGGACTCCGTCGAACCCAAGGCCATGGCCGAGGTGGTCGCCGGCGGCGGCCTCACCGTCACCGGCGTGATCACCGCCGTCGACCCGGCGCTCCTCCTGCCGTATCTCGCCAACGGCGACGACCTCGCGGAAGCCGGTCTCGCCGCGGCCGCCACCGATCAGCGGACCATCGCCGACACCTTCGCCCGCCAGCTGGAGTACGCCCCGGTCCTGGCCGTCGTCGACTCCCCGGAGGCGGACGAGGAAGACCACGAGCTGCTGGCCCAGCTCCATCCGACGGCCCGCCGGATCCCCGTCCCGGGCGGCCACCCGGCGGATCCGGCGGGCGGGACGGCGCCGGCCCCCGGCGCCCCCTCCCCGCTGACCACGGCCGCCCTCGCCGGATTCGACGTGGAGGCGGCCGCCGCCGCCCAGCACCCGGCCTGCGCGCTGCTGCCCGCCGAGGCCGACGCGCACGGCGTCTCCACGCTCGTCTGGCACCGCCGCCGCCCCTTCCACCCGGAGCGGCTGTACGCGGCCCTGGAGGACCTGACCTGCGCCGCCGCCCGCAGCCGGGGCAGGTTCTGGCTCGCCGACAAGCCCGACGTGCTGCTCCACTGGGACGCGGCCGGCGGGGCGCTGTGCGTGGAGTCGGCCGGGCCGTGGCTGGCCTCCCTCCCCGACGCGGCATGGGACATGGTCCCGCCCGTGCGCCGCGCCGCCGCCGCGCTGGACTGGCATCCCGAGCACGGCGACCGCTGCCAGCACCTGGTCTTCACATCCCCCGGCCTCGACCGGGACGGCCTCGAACGGCTGCTGGAGTCCTGCCTGCTCACCGACGCGGAGTACGCCGCCGGGCGCGACGCCTGGAGGCGACTGCCGCCCGCCTTCGACACCCTCCTGGAGATCTGACCCCATGCCGCGCACGATCGACCGCAAGCCCGCCAAGAACCGGCCCAACCCGCTGGACCAGGCCGGGATCACCTACATCGACTACAAGGACACCGACCTGCTGCGGAAGTTCGTCTCCGACCGGGGCAAGATCCGCAGCCGCCGGGTCACCCGGGTCTCGGCCCGGCAGCAGCGCCGGCTGGCCCGCGCGATCAAGAACGCCCGAGAGATGGCGCTCCTGCCGTACGGCAGCCGCTGACGCCGACGGCATGGGCGCGGATCGGCCACGTCCGTACGGACGTGGCCGCCGATGTCGTACACGCTGCCCATCGATCGCATGAGCGAAATTACGCCGGCTGTCTGCTGTGGCCGACCGGTCGCCGCAGGCGCGTCTCAGTCCGCTGCCGGTGCCCTGCCAGGGCACGGAGCCGA
Organism: Streptomyces sp. NPDC052016; assembly: GCF_044548445.1. Classification (NCBI taxonomy): domain Bacteria; kingdom Bacillati; phylum Actinomycetota; class Actinomycetes; order Kitasatosporales; family Streptomycetaceae; genus Streptomyces; species Streptomyces sp. NPDC052016. The sequence goes on along the minus strand of NZ_JBIUBX010000028.1, from coordinate 88,339 downwards.
GTCTCCTCTCGCCCCCGTGGACGGTCCCACCGTCGTCCACGGGGGCGACGGCTTGTCACGGCCCGTCCGGCACGACGGCGGTCCCGGCCTGTTCGCGCGGGACGCGGGGGCGGGCGCGGAGGGTATACGGCTCCGAGTCGGAGGCCCGTCCCCGGTTGCCCGTGCCCGGTCGGCCGTACCGAGCGGACGGCGGGCGTCCGCCCAGGCGGGCCCGGTTCCGCTTCTTCCCCGAGCGCTCACGCGGTGTCGCCCCGCCGAACCGTGTTCGCGATGACGGAACACGAACGCCCCCCGGTGCGTCTCTCCCTGTGCACGAGTGGTTCGATCCGGACTACCTCGCGCGGCCGCCGGTACCACAGGCCACCCACGGGCACCGGTTGTCGCCGCGCCGCGGGCTGCGGGGCTCACTCGCGAGGGGCTCGGACGGCCGAACGGTTCGGTAAAGCGGACGTCAAAGCTGTAACCGCACAAGGACCCTGCGTGCACGTGCATTTGCTCCTGCATCTGCATGTGAACAGGGTTATGATCCGGAACAGTTGACCACGGCACCAATGGCCACACGAGCCAGTGCATCAGCAGGGAGCGACCTGTGGACCACGACGTTGACGGGGGGCACGACGTGTACAACGGCATGGCGGCCACACAGTTGTCCGGGGTTGCCTGGCAGAAGAGCCGGCACAGCAACTCACAGGGTTCCTGCGTCGAGTTCGCGCGGCTCCCCGGCGGGGACGTCGCCGTGCGCAACTCGCGCTTCCCGGACGGTCCCGCGCTCGTCTACACGCGGGCCGAGATCGAGGCCATGCTGCTGGGCATCAAGGACGGCGAGTTCGACCACCTGATCGCGAGCTGACGCCCGCCGGCCCCGTCGCGCGGCGCCTCGGGAGATATCCGGCGAAAGCGTGAGAGAACGGTCGCAACGCGCGTAGAACCGCGGCACCACAAGGTGCCGCGGTACGTCATTCCGCGGCCGTGCGCAGCCGGAACAGCGCCCAGACGACCTTGCCGCCCAGGCCGCCGGCGAGCGGGTGCCAGCCCCAGCCGTCGGCGAAGGAGTCGACCAGGAACAGGCCGCGTCCGGACTCCGCGGCGAAGTCGTCCGCCTCGCGCGGCAGCGGGCTGTCGTGGCTGGGGTCGCGCACCGCGCACACCAGCCGCTCGGTCCACCGCATCAGGTGCAGCCGCACCGGTGGGTGCTGCTCGCCCGCGGCGCACGGGGTCGCGTCGGGCGAGAGTCCGTGCCGCAGCGCGTTGGTCACCAGTTCGGAGACGACCAGACAGATGTCGTCGAAGCGGTCGCCCACGTCCCACTGTCCGAGCGTTCTGCGGGCGAACTGCCGTGCCTCGCGCACCGCTTCGAAGCGGGCGGGCAGAGCGCAGGAGGCCGCGTTCGAGACGGCCGCGGGATCAAGCGGCGGAAGGCCCTGCCGTAACGGCTCGAGCATGGTCGATCCATTCGTCCCCATGCGAGGCACTCCCGGGATTCGCGGTCGTTGCGATGCAGCGGTGGCGCGGGACCATGGTTTCCGATGCGCAGAGCAGATGCAAGGGCAGATGCACGTGCACGTGACCGAAATGGACCCGCCCGTACCGCTTCTTGGCCATTTTTTCCGCCATCTTCTCGCCGTTCCAGGGCGCTTCTCTTGCTTTCTCCTCACTCTTCCCTCGCAGCCCTCTGCGCGTATCCTTTGGCTTCTTTCCGTCTGTGTAATCGGACGAGTACTGCTCGGAGTGTTTTAGTGGCAGACTGCGGGCCCTGAGGACGGTTGGGGAGGCTGGCGAACGTGAGCGCGGGAGAGCCCGGATCGGTGGTGCGGCGGATGCTGCTCGGTTCGCAACTACGGCGACTGCGTGAGGCCCGCGGCATCACGCGCGAGGCGGCGGGCTACTCGATCCGCGCCTCGGAGTCGAAGATCAGCCGTATGGAGCTGGGCCGGGTGAGCTTCAAGACGCGTGACGTGGAAGACCTGTTGACGCTGTACGGCATCACGGACGACACCGAGCGCCAGTCGCTCGTCTCCCTCGCCCGCGAGGCCAACGTGGCCGGGTGGTGGCACAGCTACTCGGACGTGCTCCCCAACTGGTTCCCCACGTACGTCGGTCTGGAGGGCGCGGCCTCGCTGATCCGCGCGTACGAGGTCCAGTTCGTGCACGGACTGCTGCAGACGGAGGCGTACGCGCACGCGGTGGTGGAGCGCGGCATGAAGGGCGCGAGCGCGGCCGACATCGACCGGCGGGTGGCACTGCGCCTGGAGCGGCAGAAGTACCTCGTGGCCGAGAACGCCCCCGACTTCCACATCGTCCTCGACGAGGCCGCCCTGCGCCGGCCGTACGGCGACCGTGAGGTGATGCGCGGGCAGCTCCAGCACCTGATCGACATCTCCGAACGCCCCAACGTGCGGCTGCAGGTCATGCCGTTCAGCTTCGGCGGGCACTCCGGGGAGAGCGGCGCCTTCACCATCCTGAGCTTCCCGGAGTCCGACCTGTCGGACGTCGTCTACCTGGAACAGCTCACCAGCGCCCTCTATCTGGACAAGCGCGAGGACGTCGCCCAGTACGAACAGGCGTTGAAGGAGCTCCAGAAGGACAGTCCCGGCCCCGAGGAGAGCCGGCACCTGCTGCGCGGTCTGCTCCAGCTGTCCTAGAAGTTGCCCTCGAGTAACTCCAGGAACCCCCCAACTCCTGTTCGACACCCGTACGATGACGTGTGATCAGATCGTGACGTCGATCGCAGCGCAGGGGATTGAGGGATCACATGTCGTCCTACTTCACCGACCTGGCCCAGCAGTACATCGACGGTGAGTGGCGCCCGGGGACCGGCTCCTGGGACATCATCGACCTCAACCCCCACGACGGCGAGAAGCTGGCCTCGATCACCATAGCCACGGTCGACGAGATAGATCAGGCCTACCGGGCCGCCGCCCGCGCCCAGAAGGCCTGGGCCGCGACCAACTCCTACGCCCGCCGGTCCGTCTTCGAGAAGGTGCTGCGCCTCGTCGAGGAGCGCGAGCAGGAGATCACCGAGGCGATCATCGCCGAGCTCGGCGGCACCGGTCTGAAGGCCGCCTTCGAGCTCCACCTCGCCAAGGAGTTCCTCCGCGAGTCGATCCACCTGGCGCTGCGCCCCGAGGGACGGATCATCCCCTCGCCGGTCGACGGCAAGGAGAACCGCCTCTACCGCGTGCCGGTGGGCGTCGTCGGCGTGATCAGCCCCTTCAACTTCCCCTTCCTGCTGTCGCTGAAGTCCGTCGCGCCCGCCCTGGCGCTCGGCAACGCGGTCGTCCTCAAGCCCCACCAGGACACCCCGATCGTCGGCGGCACGCTGGTCGCGAAGCTCTTCGAGGACGCTGGCCTGCCCGCAGGCCTGCTCAACGTCGTCCTCACCGACGTGGCCGAGATCGGTGACGCCTTCATCGAGCACCCCGTCCCGCGGGTCATCTCCTTCACCGGCTCCGACAAGGTCGGCCGCCACGTGGCCACGGTCTGCGCCGCCCACTTCAAGCGCAGCGTCCTGGAACTGGGCGGCAACAGCGCCCTCGTCGTCCTCGACGACGCCGACGTCGACTACGCGGTCGACGCGGCCGTCTTCAGCCGCTTCGTCCACCAGGGCCAGGTCTGCATGGCCGCCAACCGGGTCCTGGTCGACCGTTCGATCGCCGACGAGTTCACCGAGAAGTTCGTCGCCAAGGTGCGGTCGCTGAAGGCCGGCGACCCGCGCGACCCGGAGACGGTGATCGGCCCGGTCATCAACTCCTCGCAGGCGGAGTCCCTGTCCGCCGCGGTGGACCAGGCCCTCGCCGAAGGCGCGACGGCGCTGCTCCGGGGCGCGACCACCGGCAACCTCGTCGAGCCCTCCGTCCTGACGGACGTCCCCGCCGAGTCGCCCCTGCTGCGCCAGGAGCTCTTCGGCCCCGTCGTCCTCCTCATCCCCTTCGACGGCGAGGAGGAGGCCGTCCGCCTCGTCAACGACACCCCGTACGGCCTCAGCGGCGCGGTCCACACCGGCGACATCGAGCGCGGCGTCCGCTTCGCGCAGCAGATCGACACCGGCATGTTTCACGTCAACGACGGCACCGTCCACGACGAGCCCCTGGTGCCGTTCGGCGGTGAGAAGAACTCGGGAGTCGGCCGCCTGAACGGCGAGACGACGCTGGAGGCGTTCACCACGACGAAGTGGATCTCGATCCAGCACGGTCGCAGCGGCTTCCCCTTCTAATCTCCGGGGTCCTCTGGTCTCCGGGGTCCTTGGTCCCCGGGGTCCCTTTGGGTCGTCGGGGTCCCTTTCGGTCCCAGGGGTCCCTTTCGGTCCCCGGGTCCCTTCTGGTCTCGGGCGCGCCCCGGCTCTGGGCGGGATCCCGGTCCCGGCTCGCACCCCGGCTCTGGTCGCATCGGACCTTTTTCCGGCCCTCTTGCCGCGCCCGGACCCTTGCGGACAGAACCTGACCGCAAGGGTCCGTAGCGTCCTCGGTGTCAGGCAACAGGAGCCGATTCCGAGGAAAGGCGGCCGTCATGGTCACTCACGTGCGAGCCGAGGCGCAGGGCGACGAGCGGGGAGCGTTGCTCGCGTTCCTGGACGAGCAGCGCGGCGGCATCCGGCGGGCGGTGCTCGGGCTGACCGATGAGCAGGCGTCGAGCCGGCCCGACGCCAGCCAGCTGTCCCTCGCCGGGCTGGTCAAGCATGTGGCCGAGGTCGAGCAGGGCTGGGTGGCCCGGGCCAGGGGCGAGGAGCCGGCCGTCCGGCGCGACGCGTCGAACTGGCACGAGTGCTTCGTCCTGACCGACGGCGAGACCGTCGCCTCCCAGCTCGCGTACTGGGAGAAGGTCGCCGCCGGGACCGAGGACTTCGTCCGGTCGGTGCCCAGTCTCGACGACACGTTCGCGCTGCCGGACCAGCCGTGGTTCCCCCCGGAGGGTCGCGTCTCGATGCGCTGGCTGGTGCTGCACCTGATCCGCGAGACCGCCCGGCACGCCGGGCACGCCGACATCATCCGCGAGTCCCTGGACGGGAAGACGGCGTTCGAGCTGGTGGCGCTCGCCGAAAAGTGAGGTCCTAACCTGGACCGCATGTCAGCGATCCGTCTCCTCGTGCTCGGCGCGGTCCGCATGCACGGGCGGGCCCACGGCTACCAGGTGCGCAACGATCTGGAGTACTGGGGCGCGCACGAGTGGTCCCACGCCAAGCCCGGCTCCATCTACCACGCCCTGAAGCAGATGGCGAAGCAGGGGCTGCTGCACGCGCACGAGGTCGCCCCGTCCACGGTCGGCGGGCCGCCGCGCACGGAGTACGAGCTCACCGGGAAGGGCACCGAGGAGTACTTCGCCCTGCTGCGCGACGCGCTCGTCACGTACGACCAGCGCGGTGACGTGAAGACGGCGGCCATCGGCTTCCTGGTGGACCTGCCGAGGGCCGAGGCGGTGGCGCTCCTGAAGGAGCGGATCCGGCGGATCGAGGAATGGAGGGCCGCGGTCCTCGAGCACTACGTGCCCGAGGACGGACCCGAACAACTCGGCCACATCGGGGAGATCATGAACATGTGGGTCCACACGGCGGACTCCGAGGCCGAGTGGACCCACGGCCTCGTCGAGCGCGTCGAGGGCGGCGCCTACACCTTCGCCGACGAGGGCGAACCGTTCGTCGGCGTGCTGGCCGAGGGCCAGGAGAACCCGTACGCCACGGGGGAGCGGCATCCCGGGGACGACCGCTAATCAAGTTTGACTAAGGCGGAGCGCGGGGATACCTTCGCGCGGGTAGTCAAGTTTGACTAGCGAGGGAGTCCCAGTGGCCGACCCGGCGATCACCGTCGAAGGCGCACGCAAGAAGTACGGCGAGAAACACGCACTGGACGGGCTCGACCTGCGGGTCGCGCGCGGCACGGTGCACGGGGTGCTCGGCCCGAACGGCGCGGGCAAGACCACCCTGGTCCGGATCCTGTCCACCCTGCTGCGGCCCGACGCGGGCCGGATCGAGGTGGCCGGGCACGACGTGGTGCGGGAGGCGTACGCCGTACGTCGGCGCATCGGCCTGCTCGGCCAGCACGCGGCGCTCGACGAGGAGCTCGGCGGCCGGCAGAACCTGGAGCTGTTCGGCCGCCTGCACCACCTGGGTGCGCGACGGGCACGCGCCCGTGCCGACGAGCTCCTCGGCCGTTTCGACCTCACCGACACCGGCCGCAAGCCCGTGCGGCAGTACAGCGGCGGCATGCGACGCCGCCTGGATCTGGCGGCGTCCCTGATCACCGAGCCGGAGGTGCTCTTCCTGGACGAACCGACCACGGGTCTCGACCCGCGGGGCCGCGCCGAGGTGTGGAGCGCGGTCCGCTCCCTGGCCGGCGGCGGTACGACGGTCCTGCTCACCACCCAGTACCTGGAGGAGGCCGACCAGCTCGCCGACCGCATCTCGGTCGTCGACGCCGGCCGGGTCATCGCTCAGGGCTCGGCGGACGAGCTGAAGGCGGCCGTCGGCGGCGACCGCGTCGACGTGGTCCTGCGCGACGCCGGTCAACTCGGGGCGGCCGTCGTCCTGTTGCCGCTGGCCGGTGTCTCCGTGGACCCGGACCGCCGACTGCTCAGTGCCCCGGTCACCGACCGCATGGCCGCTCTCACCGGCGTCGTGCGCGCCCTGGAGGAGGCCGGTATCGAGGCGGAGGACGTCGCCCTGCGCCGCCCGACGCTGGACGAGGTGTTCCTGCACCTCACCGGAGGGGACCGCCGAGTGAAGGAGACCGTGTGACCACCTACGCGCTGACCGACTCCTGGACCATGACCCGCCGCGAACTCGCCCGCTGGGGGCGGCAGCCGGTCCCGGTGGCCGTCAACCTGTTCTTCCCGGTGATGCTGCTGCTGATGTTCGGCTACCTCATCGGCGGCGGCCGGGGCCTCGAGGGCGCCTACATCGGTTACCTGGTTCCCGGCATGCTGGCGCTCACCATGGCCTTCGGCCTGGAGGGCACGATGATCGCCGTCACCCAGGACCTCAACAAGGGGGTCATCGACCGCTTCCGCTCGATGCCCATGGCGGACGGGGCCGTGCTGGTGGGCCGTTCGGCCGCCGACATGCTCCAGTCGGCGCTGGCGCTGACGGTGCTGATCGCGGTGGGGTACGCGCTCGGCTGGCGCGCTCACGGCGGCCCGGCCGCCTTCCTGGGCGCCGTAGGGCTCCTGCTGCTGTTCCGGTTCGCGATGCTGTGGATCGGCATCCACCTGGCGCTGGTGGCCGGGAAACCCGAGATGGTGCAGGCCGTGCAGATCCTGGTCTGGCCGGTCGGCTTCCTCTCCAACGCGCTGGCCACGCCCGAGTCCATGCCCGACTGGCTGGGCACGGTCGTCGAGTGGAACCCCATGTCCCGTACGGCGAGCGCCGTACGGGATCTGTTCGGCACCCCGGGCGCGGAGTCCGGGCACGTGGCAGCGGCGCTCATCTGGCCGCTGGTGCTGCTCGCGGTGTTCTTCCCTCTCGCGGTACGGAGGTTCGCCCGCCTCAGCCGCTGACACCCCCTAGTGGTGGAACCCGGTCGCCGCCGCCCGGTCGCGCGTCAGCGGGCGCGGCTGGCGGCGGAGTTCCGGCAGCAGCCGGGTCAGGTCCTCCACGAACAGGTCGGCCAGGTCGGACGAGAAGCCGTTGCGGCACACGACCCGCAGGACGGACAGGTCCTCGCGCCGCGGCGGGAAGGTGTACGCGGGCACCAGCCAGCCGCCCTCGCGCAGCCGCCGGGAGACGTCGAAGACGTCGTACGCCTCGACCTCAGGGGCCGTGGTGAAGGCGAAGACGGGCAGTTCGTCGCCCCGGGTCAGCAGCCGGAAGTCGCCCAGTTCCGCCACCCGGTCGGCGAGGTGCCGGGCGACGTCGCGCGTGGACTGCTGCACGGCCCGGTAGCCCTCGCGGCCCAGCCGCAGGAACGTGTAGTACTGCGCGACGACCTGGGCCCCGGGGCGCGAGAAGTTCAGCGCGAAGGTCGGCATGTCGCCGCCGAGGTAGTTGACGCGGAAGACGAGTTCCTCGGGCAGGGCCTCCTGGTCGCGCCACAGCGCCCAGCCGACCCCGGGGTAGACCAGCCCGTACTTGTGCCCCGACGTGTTGATCGACGCCACGCGCGCGAGGCGGAAGTCCCACACCAGGTCCTCGTCGAGGAAGGGCGCGACCATCCCGCCGGACGCGGCGTCCACGTGCACGGGGACGTCGAGGCCGGTGCGCTCCTGGAGGGCGTCCAGGGCCGCGCACAGGTCCGCGATCGGCTCGTAGGAGCCGTCGAAGGTGGAGCCGAGGATGCCCACGACCCCGATGGTGTCCTCGTCGCACAGCTCGGCGGCGGCCTGCGGGTCGAGATGGAAGCGGTCACCCTCCATGGGGACCTGACGGGACTCCACCTCCCAGAAGGTGCAGAACTTCTCCCAGCAGACCTGCACGTTGACGCCCATGACCAGGTTGGGCCGGGCGGTGCCGCCGGCGTTCCGCGCGCTCCAGCGCCGCTTGAGGGCCATCCCGGCGAGCATGCACGCCTCGCTCGACCCGGTGGTGGAACATCCCACGGCCGCCGACGGATCCGGCGCGTGCCACAGGTCGGCCAGCATCGCCACACAGCGCCGCTCCAGTTCGGCGGTGCGCGGGTACTCGTCCTTGTCGATCATGTTCTTGTCCCGGCACTCCGCCATCAGCACCCCGGCCTGCGGCTCCATCCACGTCGTGACGAACGTGGCCAGGTTCAGACGCGCGTTGCCGTCCAGCATCAGCTCGTCGTGCACGAGCTGGTACGCCGTCGACGGCGGCGTCGGAGCGTCCGGCAGACGGTGCTTGGGCGGCGCGTCGGTCATGCCGCCCACCGGGTCCGCCGAACCGTAGAAGGGGTTGACGGACAGGGGGCGCTCCGCGCGCTCGGGACCCTTGTGCAACGGCATGGACGTCACTCCCGGGGACGAAGGAAGGCTCGGACGAAATGGTCGATAAGAGACCCCGAGGGACCCATGATGTGCAGAAGGGAGCCCATCGCGCTCAACGGACGGATGTCCCGTCCTCCCTCAACTGCATCTGCGGCCGCCCCGTCACCAGCAGCCAGGCCGGCAGCGAGGCGATGCACAGCAGCGCGATGACGGTGGGGGAGGAGACCAGGACGGCGGCGACGAACAGGCTCACCCAGCCCTGCCGGGTGATGGCGAGGAGCGCCCCGAGCACGCCCGCCGCCACCCCGACCGCCGGATGCACCGCCGGCACGAGCGCGTGCGCGGTGAGACCGAGCGCGGCGCCGACGAACACGGCCGGGAAGATCCGCCCGCCCCGGAAGCCGCAGGACGCGGCGACGAGCAGCGCGGCCAGCTTCACCACCGTCATCGTCGCGAACTCCCCGGCCGTCCAGCCGTCGGGATCGCGGGCCAGCTCCCCGACCTCCGCCAGCCCTTTGAAGAGCGTCAGATGGCCGCCCAGGGCCCCGAGCAGCCCCAGGACGAGCCCGCCGGCCGGCAACATCAGCATCGGGTGCCGCAGCCGCGCGAACGCGCCGTGGACGTACGGGAAGGCCCGCACGGCGCCCAGGGTGAGCAGCGCGCCCGCCGACGCGATCACCATCGCCGCCAGCACGTCGCCCGCGTCCGGGCTCCCGAAGGGGGGCAGGCCGAGATCGAAGGAGGGGTGGGCCGCCAGGGTGGCCGTCATCGAGCCGGCCGCCGCGGCGACGAGCGGGGCGAAGACCTGGTCCCACAGCGGCCCCTTGCTCTGCCGCCCCGCCAGCGCCTCGGAGATCAGCAGCGCCGCCGCCACCGGCGTCCCGAACAGCGCGCCGATCGTCGCCGCCTCCGCCAGCACCGGCCACACCGGGCCCGGCATCCGGGGCAGCAGCCGTCGGCCCAGCCAGTAGGCGAGTCCCACGTTGACGGCGATGATCGGGTTCTCCGGGCCCAGACTCGGCCCGCCGGCCAGCATCAGGACGGTCGCCAGCAGCAGCCCCGGCAGGACGAGGGGCGGCAGCACCGGTGCGTCCAGCCCCATGGTGGCCGGATCGGGCCCCGCGTGCCCCGGCGCCTTCCACACCACGAGTCCGACCAGGACCCCCGTCGCGGTGAGCACGACCAGCATCCACGGCACCGAGTACCTGCCCACGCCCAGCGCGTCCGGCAGGGCCCCCCACAGCGCGTCCTGCAACCCCTCGGCCGCCGCGTCCACCAGCACCAGAAGAAGACTCGCCGCCACCCCGACGGCCAGGGCGGGCAGGACCAACGGCAACAGGGCGCGTGCCGGGGTCGCCGGAGCGGGGGTCGACTGTCGCGCGGTGTCCTGGGCCACCAGCTCACGATAAGTGGACAAACCCGACACAACACCCCGAAGGGCGGCCCCGCGGGGAAACGGGCTTGCACCTCACGTCACGTGAGGTCCCACTGTGGAGCGCGTACCGAGAAAGGAGCGGACGAAGTGAGCTACTCCGTCGGACAGGTGGCCGGCTTCGCCGGAGTCACGGTGCGGACCCTGCACCACTACGACGACATCGGCCTGCTCGTCCCGAGCGAGCGCAGCCCCGCGGGTCACCGGCGCTACGGCGACACCGACCTCGACCGGCTGCAGCAGATCCTGTTCTACCGGGAGCTCGGCTTCCCGCTCGACGAGGTCGCGGCCCTGCTCGACGACCCGGACGCCGACCCGCGCGCGCACCTGCGCCGGCAGCACGAACTGCTGACCGCCCGGATCGAGAAACTGCGGAAGATGGCCGCGGCCGTGGAACACGCCATGGAGGCACGCACGATGGGCATCAACCTGACCCCCGAGGAGCGCTTCGAGGTCTTCGGCGACAAGGACCCCGAGCAGTACGCGGAGGAGGCCGAACAGCGCTGGGGCGGCACGAACGAGTACGCCGAGTCGCAGCGCCGGGCCGCGAGCTACACCAAGGACGACTGGAAGCGCATGCAGGCCGAGGTGGCCTCCTGGAGCGAACGCTACGGCGCCCTGATGGCCGCCGGTGAACCGCCGACCGGAGAGGCGGCCATGGACCTGGCCGAGGAGCACCGGCAGCACATCTGCGGGTGGTTCTACGAGTGCTCGTACGAGCTGCACCGGTGCCTCGGCGAGATGTACGTCGCCGACGAGCGCTTCAAGGCGTTCTACGACTCCATGCGCCCGGGCCTCGCCGAGCACCTGAAGGAGGCGATCTCCGCCAACGCGGCCCGGCACACGGCGTCGTGAGGTCCCGGCCCGGAGTCACTCCCGGGCCAGGACCACCGCCGTCCCGTACGCGCACACCTCGGTGCCCACGTCCGCGGCCTCCGTCACGTCGAAGCGGAACGCCAGCACGGCGTTGGCGCCACGCGCGCGTGCCTGCTCGACCAGACGCTCCATGGCCTGGCTGCGGGTCTCGACCAGCGTCTTGGTGAGGCCCTTGAGCTCACCGCCGATCATCGACTTCAGCCCCGCGCCGATCTGGCTCCCCAGGTGCCGCGAGCGCACGGTGAGGCCGAAGACCTCGCCGATGACCTGCTCGACGCGGTGTCCGGGTACGTCGTTCGTGGTGACGACCAGTACGTCCGGCCGAGGGCCCTGCCCACCGCCGTAGTCCTCGATTCCCATGCCCACAGGTTTCCCCGGGAAAGGGCACAGTGCATCCTGGGGAGCCCCATGGAACCTGGGGCCGGGCGGCAGCGTTGATACGTTTGGGCAGCCAGCCCCCACCCCGTACCCCACAGCAGGAGCCACATCCCCGTGACCACGCTTGCGCTAGGCCCCGAGTGGCTCAGCCCGGACTACCTGATCGAGACCTTCAGCCTGCCCGGCATCCTGCTGATCGTCTTCGCCGAGTCCGGCCTCTTCGCCTTCCTCCCCGGCGACTCACTGCTGTTCACGGCGGGCCTCTTCGTGGCCGAGGGGCAGTACATCAGCCAGCCCCTGTGGCTGGTCTGCACCCTCATCGTGATCGCCGCCGTCGTCGGCGACCAAGTGGGCTACATGATCGGCAAGTTCCTCGGCCCGAAGCTGTTCAACCGGCCCAACTCCAAGCTCTTCAAACAGGAGAACCTGGAGAAGGCCCACGAGTTCATGGAGAAGTACGGCCCCAAGGCGATCGTCCTCGCCCGGTTCGTGCCCATCGTGCGTACCTTCGCGCCCATCGTCGCGGGCGCCGGCAGCATGAAGTACCGCACCTTCCTGTCGTACAACATCATCGGCGGTGTCGCCTGGGGCACGGGTGTCACCCTCGCGGGGTACTGGCTCGGCCAGATCGAGTTCATCAAGACGAACGTCGAGGCGATCCTCATCGTGATCGTGTTCGTCTCCGTCGTCCCGATCATCGTCGAGTACCTCCGCGAGCGCGGTAAGAAGAAGCGCGCGGCGGCGGAGCGGTCCGCGGCCCCGGCCCGCTCCGAGGCCCACGCTCCCGTCATGGACGACGCCACGACCCAGCTCCGCCGCATCGACCAGCACGAGCCGTACGGCGCCCGCCAGGACCAGGACGGCTACCACCAGGACTCCTACGGCGGACAGTACGACCAGCAGCAGCCGTACCCGGAGCAGCAGCCGTACCCCCAGCAGCAGCAGCGGTACCCGCAGCAGCAGCCGTACCCCCAGCAGGACTGGCAGCCCCAGCAGCAGCCGTACGGCGGCCAGCAGCACCAGAACGGCCAGTACCCGTACAACCAGGGTTACTAGACCGAGCCCCGGAGGACGCGGAGCCGCATCGACGTGCGGCTCCGCCGCGTGGCCGCGGCCGGCCACGACGAACTGGCGGCCGCCGTCGAGGAGCGTGCCGAGCCGGACGGCGCCCGCGTCAGAAGCCCCGTGTCCGCTTGGCGGCCCGCCTCTTCTCGGGCGACCCGATCCGCAGGAACAGCCGCGAGATCTCCGACCCCAGGTTCACCCCGATGGCGATGGCCATGGCCAGCGCCGCGGCCTTGCTCAACGACACCAGTCCGGCGTCGACCTCGTTCTGCGCGATCGCCAGCAGCCCGAAGTAGGTCGCGGAACCCGGCAGCAGGGGCCCGATCGCCGCGGTCGTGTAGGGCAGCGCCGACACGAAGCGGTACCGCGACAGCAGCTGGCCGAACAGCCCGACCACGCCCGCGGCGACCGCCGTGGAGGCCACCGGCGAGATCCCTCCGGCGTAGTGCATCGCGCCGTACACCGACCAGGCGACACCGCCGTTCAGCGTCACGGCCAGCACGGTGGACCGCTCCTGCTGGAGCAGGACCGCGAAGGTCAGCGACAGCAGCATCGACGCGCCGATCTGCCACAGCGGCCGCTCGGTGATCCCCAGCGCGGCGTCGGGATTGAGGTGCGCGCCGAGCTGCACACCGAGGTAGAGCATCACCAGCACCCCGACGACGATGCCCACGAAGAAGTACGTGACCTCCAGAAGACGCGCCGCCGCGGTGATGTAGAAGCCGGTCAGACCGTCCTGGACGCCCGCGACCAGCGCTCGTCCGGGCAGCAGCGCGAACAGACCACCGGTGATGACCGCGGACGCCTTCACGTCGACGTGCGCCAGCGTCAGCGCGACCCCCATCGCGGCCGGCGGCATCGCCGCGACCAGGAACTGGTAGAACTCCGGCAGCCCGCGCCCCGCGCACAGCCAGGCCAGCCGGTCACCCAGCATCGCGCCGAGCGCGGCGGCCACGAACACGACGACGTCACCGCCGACGAGCACCGAGGCCGCGCCCGCGAGCAGCCCGCTCGCCGAGGTCAGCACCCAGGTGGGGTAGGGGTGCCGGTTGCGCCGGATCTCCGCCAGCCGCCGGTAGGCCTCCTCCAGGGAGAGGTGCGTCTCCGGGTCGCTGAGGTCGTCGACGAGCTGGAACACGGCCGCCAGCCGCGTGTAGTCGGTGCCCCGGCGCCGCACGGTCCGCGACGCCGTCACCGGGTCCTCCACCAGGGACGGCTGGTAGGAGATCGACAGCAGTGTGAAGGTGACGTTCGGCTCGCACCGGTCGAGCCCGTAGGAGCGGCAGACCGCGAACATCGCGGCCTCCACGTCCTCGGCGCCCTCACCGCCCGCGAGCAGCAGCTCGCCGATGCGCAGGGTCAGGTCCAGCACGCGCGGGACGGCCGGACCGCCCTCCTCCGCCTTGGGGACCCGCTCCGGCGCCGGCCGCTCGGCCACCGGCATGCGCAGCATCGTGCGCATCCGGTCCTGCCAGGGCACGTCCTTGGTCAGACTGACCACGGGAAAGCCCTCGGCGGGCGTGAACGCGGCCGGGGCCTGTCGGGCGCTGTACGTGCTCGGCGGACTGAAAGCCGACCCCTCGGGCTCGCCCGGGACCGGCTGCGGGGCGTCCAGGCCCTCCGGGACGGCGAACTCCGACGTGGTCTCCGACTCGCCTCCCGTCCGCGGGACGGCCAGCCCCTCGGGAATCGCGAACTCGGAGGTGACCTCGGGATCGAACGTGCCACGCGCCTCGTCCGACCGTGGTGTGCGGTTCTCCGCCTCCGTCACTGAGCAACGCTCCCTGAACGACACATTCCGTAAGCCTCAGTATGCGCGGACGCGGCGGACCTATGCCTGGAGTGCCGCCGCGGGCCGGTGCACGCGGACAGGGGACGCGGACATGGCAAAGGGCCGCACGCGCGCGCGTGCGGCCCTCGCTCACAGCGGGTCAGTGACCGCCCTGCTCCTTGAAGCGCTTGTACGACCGCTCGATCTCGGCCTCGGCGTCGGTGCGGCCCACCCAGTTGGCGCCCTCGACGGACTTGCCGGGCTCCAGGTCCTTGTAGACCTCGAAGAAGTGCTGGATCTCCAGACGGTCGAACTCCGACACGTGGTGGATGTCGCGCAGGTGCTCCACGCGCGGGTCCGTCGCCGGGACGCACAGCAGCTTGTCGTCGCCGCCCGCCTCGTCCGTCATACGGAACATGCCGATCGCGCGGCAGCGGATGAGGCAGCCCGGGAAGGTCGGCTCGTCCAGGATGACCAGCGCGTCCAGCGGGTCGCCGTCCTCGCCGAGGGTGTTCTCGACGAAGCCGTAGTCGGTCGGGTAGGCGGTCGAGGTGAAGAGTCGACGGTCCAGGCGGATCCGACCGGTCTCGTGGTCCACCTCGTACTTGTTCCGCGAACCCTTCGGGATCTCGATCGTGACGTCGAACTCCACCGGTGGCTCCTCCATGATCAGCACATAGTTCTGGTGATTAAGTGTCCCTCACGCAGGTGTGTGATCGCGAAAGGGGCTGGTGGTCGTGCCAGAGCTGAGGCCTTGGCGAGCCGCGAGACCGCACGTGGTGCGGGCCGCGAACGCCGTACGACCGCGTCTGGCACGGGCCGCAGGGATCGTACGGCCCCGTCTGGCGCGCGCCGCGGCGGCCGCGAAGCCGCGGGTCGCACGGCTCACGCAGGCGGCGAAACCGCAGCTCACGCGTGTCACGAGGCCGAAGACCGGCCGGACCTGGCAGTACTCCGCGGGTGCGGCGACCGCCGGACTGGCGCTGGCCGTCGGCGTGGCGACCGCCGCCGGCCCCTGGGACTCCACCGGTCAGCGTACGGCCGAGCGCCACCGGGCCGCCGCACTGGAGCGGACGGGTGGCGCAGATCACGACCGCGCGACCGAAGGGTCCGATACGTCCGACGCGGCGGCCGGCGAGCCGCGCCCCGCCCCCAGCGCGGCCCCCGTCCTCACCGGCCTCGGCGGCACCACGACCACCGTGAAGTCCGCCCCGGAGACCTCCGCCCTCGCCCGCGTCCTGGACCCCCTCCTCGCCGACCCCGCCCTCGGCGCCCGCCGCACGGCCGCGGTCGTCGACGTGGCCACCGGCGAGCGCCTGTACGGCATGGGAGCCGACGAGGCGCTCACCCCGGCCTCCACCACCAAGATCGCCACCGCGGTCGCCGCGCTCTCCGCGATGGGGCCCGACCACCGCATCACCACCCGCGTCGCGCTGGAACCCGACACCACGGAAGTCGTCCTCGTCGGTGGCGGCGACCCCACCCTCACCGCCCGCGCGGACCCCGGGGGCCTCGCCGACCTGCGCACCCTCGCCGCCTCGACCGCCGCGGCCCTGAAGCAACGCGGCGTCACCCAGGCCACGCTCTCCTACGACACCACCCTGTACGCCGGTTCCGAGATTCACCCCATCGGGGTCAACCCGAACCTCGCCCGCGTCACCCCGCTCACCGCCGACGAGGGCCGCACGGACGACTCGACCAGCGGTCCCGTCACCCGCGTACCGGACCCGGCGGCGGACGCGGCGAGCCGCTTCGCGCACTTCCTGCGGGAGCACGGCGTGCAGACCACACCCCCCGGCCCGTCCAAGGCCACCACGCGCGCCGAGACCCTGGCCACGGTCTCCTCCCCTCCCCTCTCCACCCTGGTCGAACGCATGCTGACCAACAGCGACAACGACATCGCCGAGGCCCTCGCCCGCCAGACGGCCATCGCGACCGGCGTACCCGCCGACTTCGCCGGCGGCGGCCAGGCGATCCACAACCAACTGGCCGCGCTCGGCCTGCCCATGACCGGCGTCGAGTTCAGGGACGGCAGCGGACTCGACCGCGGGGACCGCCTGACCGCGGACTTCCTGGCGGCCCTCCTGGCCAAGGCCGCCGACCCCGCCCGCCCCGACCTGCGCCCCGCCCTCACCGGCCTCCCCGTCGCCGGCTTCACCGGCACCCTCAGCACCCGCTACACCGAGGGCGCGGCCGGCATCGTCCGCGCCAAGACCGGCACCCTGACCGGCGTCAACACCCTGGCCGGCACCGTCGTCGACCAGGACGGCCGCCTCCTGTCCTTCGCGGTCCTCACCTCCGACACCACCGACCCCGCGGCAGCCCAGTCGGCCCTGGACCGCACAGCGACAGCCCTGGCAGCCTGCGGCTGCCGATAACCCAGGACCACCACGCACCCACTCGGGCCGTCGATCCACGGGCGGCACAGCGCGAGTTCGGGCGCACTCGGGCCCTCGATCCGCGGGCGGCGCAGCCGTGTTCGGGCGCGCCGGACCCGTACAACCGCGGGCATTCGTGCCGCCTGGGGCGGCACGGGTGGGCGCGGCGGCACCCCGTCGGCGCCGGGCTGCGCGACCCACCCCCGGCACCGACGCCGGGCGCCGAACAGCACCACCCACCGGGCCGACCCCCGCCCACCCCGCACCAACCCCAGCGCCCCCCGAACACCGCCCACCGACCGGACCCTCCCCCCACCCCCAACCCTGACGCATCCCCCACCGACCCCCCGCGACCTGCCCCCAGGGCCACCGCTCACGTACGGTTGACACATGACGAGCATCGGTGGTGCCTCTTCCGGGATGGTCGACTGGAATCTCGCGGTCGCGACCGCGACCCGGCTCGTACGGCCGGGCCCCGAGGTGAGCCGCGACGAGGCCCGCGCCGTCGTCGCGGAACTACGCCGGCACGCCAAGGCCTCGGAGGAACACGTCCGGGGCTTCACTCGTCTGGGGACCGACGAGACCCACGACACGCCCGTCCTCGTCGTCGACCGCCCCGGCTGGATCCGGGCGAACGTCGCCGGCTTCCGCGAGATCCTCAAACCCCTCCTCGACAAGATGCAGGAACGCCGGGGCAACGGCCCCGGCGGCGCGGTCCTCGGCGCCTTCGGCGGCAAGGTCACCGGCGTGGAACTCGGCATGCTGCTGTCGTTCCTGGCCTCCCGCGTCCTCGGCCAGTACGAGACCTTCGCCCCGCCCACCCGCGACCTGCCCGCAGGCGCCGACGGCGGCGGCCGCCTCCTCCTCGTGGCGCCGAACATCGTCCACGTGGAGCGCGAACTGGACGTCGACCCCCACGACTTCCGCCTCTGGGTCTGCCTGCACGAGGAGACCCACCGCACGCAGTTCTCCGCGGTGCCCTGGCTGCGCGACCACCTTGAGGGTGAAATCCAGTCGTTCTTGGCGGAGACCGACGTCGACCCCATGACCTTCCTGGAACGCGTCCGGGAAGCCGCCCAGTCCCTCGCCGGCGGCCGCCCCGAGGGCGAGGAGGACGACGGCGGCCACTCCCTGGTCGAACTGGTGCAGAGCCCCGCCCAGCGCGAGATCCTCGCCCGCCTCACCGCCGTGATGTCCCTCCTGGAGGGCCACGCCGACTTCGTGATGGACGGCGTGGGCCCGGACGTCGTACCGACCGTCTCCGAGATCCGGGAGAAGTTCCAGCAGCGCCGCGCCAGGGGCGCGTCCCGCCTGGACATGGCCCTGCGCAAGCTGCTGGGCCTGGACGCCAAACTCAGGCAGTACAAGGACGGCGAGCGCTTCGTGCGGGCGGTCGTCGACCAGGTCGGCATGGACGGCTTCAACCGTGTGTGGACCTCCCCCAACACGCTCCCCACCAAGGCCGAGATCGCCAAACCGGCGGACTGGGTCGCACGGGTGCACCGCAAGGCCGAGTCGTGAACCCGAACGCTCCCTCGTGTTCCGTCGTGATCCCTCGTGATCCCCCGCCGTGAACCGAATCCGGCCGACGGCACGCGAACGCCCCTTCAATCACCCGTCCGAGGGACCGTGAGGCCCTCACAGGCGTGCAATGCTCGGGGAACGGCCCGGTTCTGTCACCATCTACACACTCTGCGTGACCGACCTCGGGCTCACCCCCGAAAACTTCATGAAGGGAACCGGACATGGGTCCCCATCCTGCGGTCGCGGCGATACGCCTGGCGGTCCGCCGCGTCCTCCACGACCTCCTCACCGAACACACGAGCACCTCCGACGCCTCCCCGAGCGTCCCCTCGCACGAGCGCCCGGCTGCGCCGCTCGTGCTCGTGGCATGCTCCGGCGGCGCCGACTCCATGGCGCTCGCCTCCGCCCTCGCCTTCGAAGCCCCCAAGCTCGGCATCCGGGCCGGCGGCATCACCGTCGACCACGGTCTGCAGCCCGGCTCCGACCTGCGCGCCGAGGAAGTCGTCCTGCGCCTGCGCGAACTCGGCCTCGACCCCGTCGAGTCCACCGCCGTGACCGTCGGCCGTGAAGGCGGACCCGAGGCCGCCGCCCGCGACGCGCGCTACGCCGCCCTCGACGCCGCCGCCGACCGTCACGGCGCCGCCGCCGTCCTGCTCGGCCACACCCGCGACGACCAGGCGGAGACCGTCCTCCTCGGCCTCGCCCGCGGCTCCGGCATCCGCTCCCTGTCCGGAATGGCCGCGGTCTCGGGGGCCGGTGGCCGTTACCGCCGCCCCTTCCTCGCACTCGACCGGCAGACCGCCCGCAAGGCGTGCATGGTCCAGTCCCTGCCCGTGTGGGACGACCCGCACAACGCGGACCCGGCCTACACGCGCTCCCGGCTGCGCCACGAGGGTCTGCCCGCCCTGGAGAAGGCCCTCGGCAAGGGCGTCGTCGAGGCCCTCGCCCGCACGGCCCAGCTCTCCCGCGACGACGCCGACGCCCTCGACTCCTGGGCCCGTCAGGCCGAGGCCGCCGTACGGGACTCCGCCGGCCTCCTGGAGTGCGCCAAGCTCTACGCGCTCCCGCCCGCCGTACGCCGCCGCATCCTGCGCCGCGCCGCCATCGAGGCCGGCGCCCCGGCCGGTTCGCTGTTCGCCCGGCACATCGAGGAGGTCGACCGGCTGATCACCGGCTGGCGCGGTCAGGGAGCCATCAATCTCCCCGGCAAAGTCGTCGCCCAGCGTCAGGGTGGCAGACTGGTGATTCGGCAAGGCTGAATCCGGACCCCCGGGAACGCGCGGAGGGCCGGCCGGCCGGTGGGACGACCGAAAGTGATGCGGGTGGACGCGAAAGACATGGGTGCCGACCTCAAGCAGGTGCTCATCACCAAGGAAGAGATCGACGCGAAGCTGGCCGAGCTGGCGGCGAAGATCGACGCGGAGTACGCGGGCAAGGACCTGCTGATCGTCGGTGTCCTCAAGGGCGCCGTGATGGTCATGGCGGACCTCGCCCGGGCGCTGTCCACCCCCGTCACCATGGACTGGATGGCCGTGTCCTCCTACGGCGCGGGCACCCAGTCCTCGGGTGTCGTGCGGATCCTCAAGGACCTCGACACCGACATCAAGGGCAAGCACGTCCTCATCGTCGAGGACATCATCGACTCCGGCCTGACCCTGTCGTGGCTGCTCTCCAACCTCGGCTCGCGCGAGCCCGCCTCCCTCAAGGTGTGCACGCTGCTGCGCAAGCCCGAGGCCGCCAAGGTCGCCATCGACGTGGAGTGGGTCGGTTTCGACATCCCCAACGAGTTCGTCGTGGGCTACGGCCTCGACTACGCCGAGAAGTACCGCAACCTCCCGTTCGTCGGTACGCTCGCGCCCCACGTCTACGGCGGCTGAGCCACAAGAGCTCCCTTGAGAGACGATCGGGAACCCCAGCGGGTTTCGCACCGTTGAAGCATGCAGACGGGTTCCCCGGCCTTCCCGTGCGGCTTCGGGCGGCAATGCTGGGGTACCGTCAGAAGAACTGTCTTTATCAAACTCACTATGGCAGGAGGGACGGGGCGGCACCGCTCCGTATGGATGGACGTGAAGCGATACTTCCGTGGGCCGGTCATGTGGATCGTGCTGGCCGTCCTTGCCGTGGTCGTGTTGATGCAGGTCGTCGGCTCGTCCGGCGGCTACAAGACGGTGGACACCGGCCAGGTCGTCGCAGCGATCAACGACAACAAGGTCGAGTCGGCCAAGCTCACCACCGGTGACGAGCAGACCATCAAGGTCACGCTCAAGGACGGCGAAAAGGTCGAGGGCAGCTCGAAGATCCAGGCGAGCTACATCGGCGACCAGGGCGTGACCATCGCCAACACGCTGCAGACCAAGTACCAGGACAAGCAGATCACCGACGGCTACACCGTGTCGCCGTCCAAGCAGAACCCCATCGTGGGCATCCTGCTCTCCCTGCTCCCCTTCGTCCTCATCGTGGTCGTCTTCCTGTTCCTGATGAACCAGATGCAGGGCGGCGGCTCCCGGGTGATGAACTTCGGGAAGTCCAAGGCCAAGCTCATCACCAAGGACACCCCGAAGACGACGTTCGCGGACGTCGCGGGCTCGGACGAGGCCGTCGAGGAGCTTCAGGAGATCAAGGAGTTCCTGCAGGAACCGGCGAAGTTCCAGGCCGTCGGCGCCAAGATCCCCAAGGGCGTCCTGCTCTACGGGCCTCCCGGCACCGGCAAGACCCTGCTCGCGCGCGCCGTCGCCGGCGAGGCGGGCGTCCCCTTCTATTCGATCTCCGGTTCCGACTTCGTCGAGATGTTCGTCGGTGTCGGTGCCTCCCGAGTCCGTGACCTCTTCGAGCAGGCCAAGGCGAACGCCCCGGCGATCGTCTTCGTCGACGAGATCGACGCGGTCGGCCGCCACCGCGGCGCCGGCCTCGGCGGTGGTCACGACGAGCGCGAGCAGACGCTGAACCAGCTGCTCGTCGAGATGGACGGCTTCGACGTCAAGGGCGGTGTGATCCTCATCGCCGCCACGAACCGGCCCGACATCCTCGACCCGGCGCTGCTGCGCCCCGGCCGCTTCGACCGCCAGATCGCGGTCGACCGCCCGGACATGCAGGGCCGTCTGGAGATCCTCAAGGTCCACCAGAAGGGCAAGCCGGTCGCGCCCGACGTCGACCTCTCGGCGGTCGCCCGCCGTACGCCCGGCTTCACCGGCGCGGACCTGTCGAACGTGCTGAACGAGGCGGCGCTGCTGACGGCCCGCTCCGACAAGAAGCTGATCGACAACCAGATGCTGGACGAGGCCATCGACCGCGTCGTGGCGGGCCCGCAGAAGCGGACCCGGATCATGTCCGACAAGGAGAAGAAGATCACCGCGTACCACGAGGGCGGTCACGCCCTGGTCGCGGCGGCCTCTCCCAATTCCGACCCGGTCCACAAGATCACGATCCTGTCCCGCGGGCGCGCCCTCGGCTACACGATGGTGCTGCCGGACGAGGACAAGTACTCGACCACGCGCAATGAGATGCTCGACCAGCTTGCCTACATGCTGGGCGGCCGGGCGGCCGAGGAACTGGTCTTCCACGACCCGACCACGGGCGCCGCGAACGACATCGAGAAGGCCACCGCCACGGCCCGCGCGATGGTCACCCAGTACGGCATGACCGAGCGTCTCGGCGCCATCAAGTTCGGCGGCGACAACACCGAGCCCTTCCTCGGACGTGAGATGGCCCACCAGCGCGACTACTCGGAAGAGGTCGCAGCGCTGGTCGACGAAGAGGTCAAGAAGCTCATCGAGAACGCGCACAACGAGGCCTGGGAGATCCTGGTCGAGAACCGCGACGTCCTCGACAACCTGGTGCTCCAGCTGCTGGAGAAGGAGACGCTCGGCAAGGAGGAGATCGCCGAGATCTTCGCCCCGATCGTCAAGCGCCCGCCGCGCCCCGCCTGGACCGGCTCCTCGCGGCGCACGCCGTCCACCCGCCCGCCGGTGCTCTCCCCCAAGGAGCTCGCACTGACCAACGGTGCCAACGGCGCGACTCCGGCGATCACCACCGCCAAGTCCACCGTGACGGAACCCGCCCCGGTGGCCGAGCCGACCCCCGAGGAGCGTCCCGAGAGCTGACGCTCCGGGGCCCGACGGCCCCGCCTGGCCCGGAATAGGATGCCGCGCCCCCCTGGTTTTAGCCTGGGGGCGCGGCATCTTGTCATGCCGCAGGTACCACGCGTGATCCACACGCGACCCGCACAGGAACGAGGCACCAGCAAATGACCGACCCCGTGACGCTGGACGGCGAGGGCCAGATCGGTGAGTTCGACGAGAAGCGGGCTGAGAACGCCATACGCGAGCTGCTGATCGCGGTCGGCGAGGACCCGGACCGCGAGGGCCTGAGGGAGACGCCGGCGCGGGTGGCACGGGCGTACAAGGAGATCTTCGCGGGGCTGTGGCAGCAGCCCGAGGATGTGCTGACGACGACGTTCGACCTCGGTCACGACGAGATGGTGCTCGTCAAGGACATCGAGGTGTACTCGACGTGTGAGCATCATCTGGTGCCGTTCCGGGGGGTCGCTCACGTCGGGTACATCCCGTCCACCAGCGGCAAGATCACGGGACTGTCCAAGCTGGCCCGTCTGGTGGACGTCTACGCCCGCCGCCCGCAGGTGCAGGAACGACTCACCACGCAGATAGCGGACTCCCTGATGGAGATCCTCGAGCCGCGCGGTGTCATCGTCGTCGTCGAATGCGAGCACATGTGCATGTCCATGCGGGGCATTCGCAAGCCCGGCGCCAAGACCATCACCTCCGCGGTGCGCGGCCAGCTGCGGGACGCGGCGACCCGCAACGAGGCGATGAGCCTGATCATGGCGCACTGACGCCGCGGAGGGCTCCGGCCGCTCAGGCCGTCGACGTCGCCCCGGTGTTGTTGTCGTCGTCCTCCGGGAGTTTGCACACGCGCTCCAGGAAGATCGCCGCCGCTATCACGCCGATGCCGGCCAGGACCGCGAAGCCGGCGTAGACGGCCTGGTCGCGGCGGGCCGGGATGTCAAGGGACTCCAGGAGGAAGACGCCCGTGCCGCCGTACATCCCGGCGACGAGGGCGGCGACCAGGGCGCTGGCCTGGCCGAAGACGACCGCGCGGGCCGCCATCAGGGGGTCGACTCCCTTGGCCTCCGGGCGGCGCTCGCGCTGGGCCTTGAGGCGGGCGCGCAGGGAGAGCGCCGTCGCCAGGAGGATCGCGGCGATCGCCGCCAGGACGATGGGCGCGGCCAGCGGGACGCTGGGGAGGGTCCCGATCGAGTTCCAGAGGCGGGCGCCCGCCCAGGACAGGACACCGGCGACGACGAAGACGCCGGCCAGCATCCTGATGCGCAGCTCTCTCACGGTGTCCCTTCGGTTCCCCCGGATCCCACGGGCCGTGCCCGTGGGACTGTGGTCGTCTTGACCTTAACGACTACTCGGGCAGCCGGAGTTCCAGGTCCGCGCGGGCCTCCACGCCGTCGCGGGTGACGGCGCCGAGGAGGGCGGCGACCGTGCCGCGGCCGGGCAGCTGGGCGCCGGGGTCCACGTCGTGCCAGGGGGCGAGGACGAAGGCGCGCTCGTGGGCGCGCGGGTGCGGGAGCGTGAGCTGCGGGTCGTCGGAGACGACGTCGGCGTACGCGACGATGTCTACGTCCAGGGTGCGCGCGCCCCAGCGTTCGTCCCGGACGCGGTGGAAGGCCTCCTCGACCGCGTGGGCCCGCTCCAGGAGGGAGGACGGGGGGAGGGTGGTCTTCAGGACGACGACCGCGTTGAAGTACGAGGGCTGGCTGCCGGGCTCGACGCCCCACGGCTCCGTCTCGTACACGGGGGAGACGGCCTTGACGCGCACGCCCGGGGTGTCCTCCAGGGCGTCGATGGCGCCCTGGAGGGTCTCCAGCCGGTTGCCGAGGTTGGAGCCGATGGAGATGACGGCCCGCTTCGGGTTGTGGAGGGTGGTGTCGGCGGCGTCGACCTTCTCGACGACGGAGGCGGGTACCGGCTGTACGGTCGGGTCGCTGTGACCCTCGGTGAAGGACGCGGTCATACTCGGCTCCGGGTGATGGTGACGGTCACGTCGTCGAAGGGGACGGTGATCGGTGCGTCCGGTTTGTGGACGCAGACCTCGACCTCCTGGACCCCTTCGTGCTTCAGACAGGCCTGGGCGATGCGCTCGGCGAGCGTCTCGATGAGGTCGACGGGGTCGCCCTCGACGACGGCCACGACCTCCTCCGCCACGATGCCGTAGTGCACGGTCTTCGCCAGGTCGTCGTCGGCCGCGGCCGGGCGGGTGTCCAGGCCGAGCACGAGGTCCACGATGAAGGTCTGGCCCTCCTCGCGTTCCTTGGGGAACACGCCGTGGTACCCGCGGGCCTTCAGGCCGCGCAGCGCGACACGATCCACGCGAATCACTCCTGCAATCGTCGGTGACGGCCGGTGCGTACCGTGTGCGGGCGGCACACCGGCCTCGAACGAATCTACCTGCGACCACCGACACGGCTGGGCCACCGGGCCGCAGTCCCGAGCCGGGAGCCAGAGGCTTCCTGGTGTGTTCCCCCTGGGAAACCCGGCGGTTCACGGGCTGGTAGCCGCCCCTACCCGCGGGTTCGTGATTCCAACCACTCCGTGGTCCCCGTGGGCCCGTCCACCCACTCAGGAGGGGGTCTCCTCGTCCTCGTCCTCGTCGTTCTCGGTCAGGACCGGAGAGGCGTGGTGCGACCACAGCTTCCAGCCGTCCGATGTGCGGCGGAACACGTTCGTGGCGACCACGAGCTGGCCCACGAGCGGACCGAGCTCCTCGCCGGCCCGCGGTGCGGGGCCGCCGCTGAGGATGTTCTCGGTGCAGGTCACCAGGGCGGTGTCGCCGGTGACGGACACATGCACGTCGGTGAGGAAGAACTGGATGTAGTCGGTGTTCGCCATGATCAGCGCGTACGACCTCAGGACCTCGCCGCGGCCGGTGAGCACGGGCCAGCCCGGGTGCACGCAGGAGATCACACCCGTGTCCGCCGGGTCGTGGTACTCCTCGTCGACGCCCAGCTCCGCCGGCGTCAGCCAGAGCGAGGACACCGTCTCGAAGTCGCCCCGCTCCAGCGCCTCGTAGAAGGCGGTGTTGGCGGCCTCGACCTGCTCGACGTCGGTGTGGGGGGCGCTCACCGGGCTCCTTCGGAAGCGCTCGCGCCCGGCGTGCCGGTGCCGGTGCGCGCTCCTTCCACGGCGCGCGCGACCCTCACCGCGTCCGCCGTCGCGCGCACCTCGTGCACGCGTACCGCCCACGCGCCGGCGTGGGCCGCGAGTGCGGAGACGGCGGCCGTGGCGGCGTCGCGCTCGCGCGCGGGCGGCGGTGCGCCCTCCGGTCCCGCCAGCACGCGTCCGAGGAACCGCTTGCGGGAGGCGGCGACGAGCAGGGGGTGTCCCAGGGCGTGCAGCCGGTCGAGGTGGGCGAGGAGGGAGAGGTCGTGGTCGGCCTCCTTGGAGAAGCCGAGACCGGGGTCGACGACGACACGGTCGGGGGCGATGCCCCCGGCCAGGACGGCGTCCACGCGCGCGTGGAGTTCGTCGACGACCTCGCGGACGACGTCCTCGTAGACACCCCGGACGTTGCCGCCTTCGAGGAAGCCGCGCCAGTGCATGACGACGAAGGGGGCGTCCGCGTCGGCGACGACCGGGATCATCTCGGGGTCGGCGAGGCCGCCGCTGACGTCGTTGACGAGGGCGGCGCCGGCCGCGAGAGCGCTGGCGGCCACGGAGGCGCGCATGGTGTCGACGGAGACGACGACGCCTTCGGAGGCGAGGCCCCGGACGACGGGGATGACACGACGGAGTTCCTCGGCCTCGTCGACGCGGGTCGCGCCGGGGCGGGTGGACTCGCCGCCGACGTCGACGAGGTCCGCGCCCTCTGCGACCAGTTGGAGGCCGTGTTTGACGGCGGCCGTCGTGTCGAACCAGCGGCCGCCGTCGGAGAAGGAGTCGGGGGTCACGTTGACGACTCCCATGACCGCGCAGCGGTCCCATTCCGGAAGGCCGGCGACGCGCCCGCGTCCGCTCTGCTTGCTCATACGTTCAGCGTAGGCCCCGCAGGGAGCCGGGACGCCGTGAGGCCCGGGCGGAAGCCACAGGGCTGGGGGGCGTGGCTTCCGCCCGGGCCGGTCCTTTCCGAGGGGCCGGGTGTGCCGGCTCCGGTGCGTCCGGGCCCCCGGCCGCGCGGGTCCCGGCGCGTCGCGGCTACGCCGCCCGTACGTCCCTCTCCGCCACCCTCTCGGCCACCTGGTGGGCGCACACGCGCGCGGGGGAGCGGCGGCGCAGGAACCGCGGGAGGGGGAGGGCGAGGTTGACGAAGCCCTCGGCCTGCATGGCGGCGAAGCCTATGCGGGGCAGGTCGCCGGAGGCCCGGTAGACGACGAAGCGGGGCTCCCAGCGGGGCTGGAACTTGGCGTTGAACTTGTACAGGGACTCGATTTGGAACCACCGCGAGAGGAACACCAGCAGCCCGCGCCAGGCGCGCAGCACCGGCCCCGCACCGATCTTCTCGCCGCGCGCCAGCGCCGAGCGGAACATGGCGAAGTTCAGCGACACGCGCGCGATGCCGAACTTCGGCGCGGCCTGCAGCGCGGCCACGATCAGCAGTTCGTTCATGCCCGGGTCGGCCGAGCGGTCGCGGCGCATCAGGTCGAGGGAGACGCCGTCGGCGCCCCAGGGCACGAAGTGCAGGATCGCCTTCAGGTCGCCGTACGGGCCGGGTTCGTCATCGGCCTTGTGGGCGGTGGCGATGAGGCAGTCGCCGTCGGCGGGGTCGCCGACCCGGCCGAGGGCCATCGAGAAGCCGCGTTCGGTGTCGGTGCCGCGCCAGTCCTCGGCGGCGCGCCGGATCCGCTCCAGCTCGGTCTCGCCGAGGTCACGGACACGTCGTACGCGGGTTTCGTAACCGGCGCGCTCGATGCGCTTGACCATCTGGCGCACGTTGCGCATCGCGCGGCCGGCGAGCGAGAAATCCGCGACGTCCACCACCGCCTCGTCACCCAGTTCGAGGGCGTCGAGTCCGGTCTCCCGGGTCCACACCTCGCCGCCCGTCTCGGAGCAGCCCATGACGGCGGGGGTCCAGGAGTGCGCCTTGGCCTCGTCCATGAAGCGCTCTATGGCGCCGGGCCAGGCCTCGACGTCGCCGATGGGGTCGCCGCTGGCGAGCATCACGCCGGACACGACGCGGTAGGTCACCGCCGCCTTGCCGCTGGGGGAGAAGACGACGGCCTTGTCGCGGCGCAGGGCGAAGTGGCCGAGCGAGTCCCGGCCGCCGTGCTTCTCCAGCAGGGCGCGCAGCCGGGCCTCGTCCTCCTCGGTGAGGTGGGCGGCCGGGTGTTCGGGCCGGAAGGCGAGGTAGACGGTGGTGACCGCGGTGATCCACCCGAGGGCGCCGAGCGAGAAGGCGACCGTCCAGGAGGTGTTGCCCTGGTAGTCGACCGGGCCTTCGAAGCCGAACAGGCCGTACAGGACGTGGGTGATGCGGTCGGCCAGACTGGGGTCGCCGATCAGACGGCCGGGGTGGGCGCTGACGATGACCAGGCCCAGCAGGAGCGAACCCGCGCCCATGAGCACGAAGTTGGCGAGCGCGCGCCAGCGGCTGCGCGGGTCGGGCAGGGCCCGGAACTGGTCGCGGTGGAGCAGCAGCGGCACCAGCAGCGCGAGGGAGATCAGCGCGCCGGCGATCGAGTGCCGGTAGGTGAACTGTGCGACGGCGCCCGCCGGGAGCAGCGCGACCGCGGCACGCCACGCGCGTCGCTTGCCGCGCTTGAGGCCGTGCGCGAGGAGGAGCAGCAGGACGCCCGCGCTCAGCGAGAGCGCGGCCGCGAACGGGCCGAACGCGCCGGGCAGCACTTCCGCCATGGTGTGCATACGGCTGTGCCGGAACCGCGGGAAGACGCCCGCGGCGATGTCGAGCAGCCCCACCAGGGCACAGGCCCTGCCGACGAGGGCGGGTACGGACTCGGGGCGCGGGCCCCGGATCAGCTTGCGCACCCGGCGTGATCGGCTCGGAACCCCGCCCGACATTTCCCCATCTTCCCTGACAGACATCGCATCCCGTAGTTCCGCGAGAGACCTTGGACCCGGTGCCGATCGGGGCATCCGGCGACATTGCGCCCTCTAGGACGGTGTCTCGGCGAGAGAGGTTCACTCGTCTTCTCAAAGCCGCCGAAAAGGCCAAGGAAAGCCCGGGGCAAGCCCTCGCCGAGGTGCGGGGGCGGTGCGGGATCCCGGGCGGAAAGCGCAGGCAGGAACCCCCATGGGTCTTACGAGCAACACAGTGCTGCTGCTGGCGGTGCTCTCCGCCGTACTGCTGTTCGCCGGCACGGTGTGGCAGTGGCCGCGCCTGGCCGGGGGTGGCTGGCGGGCCGTCAGCGGACGGATCGGCCTGCTGCTCGCCACCCAGTTGGCGCTCTTCGCGTCGGTGGGACTGGCCGCCAACCAGGCTTTCGGGTTCTACGCCAGCTGGGCGGACCTGTTCGGCCGGGAGACCGACCAGGGCGTGGTCGTGGACCACGCGGCGGGCGGTCCGAAGGGGCCGCTGCGGGTGGTCGAGACGCGGCGGGTGGAGGGCGGCGGGGAACCGCGGTCCGGCGGACAGATACAGAAGGTCGCCATCACCGGCCGGACGACGCGCATCGCCTCGCCCGCCTACGTCTACCTGCCGCCGGAGTACTTCGATCCGCGCCACCGCGCACGGACGTTCCCGGCGGCCGTGGTGCTCACCGGCTATCCGGGTACGGCGGAGGCGCTCGTGAACAAGCTGGACTACCCGCGCACGGCGCGGGAGCTCGCCGGGGACGGACGGATGCGGCCGATGATCCTGGTGATGCTGCGGCCGACGGTGGCGCCGCCGCGGGACACGGAGTGCGTGGACGTCCCGGGCGGGCCGCAGACCGAGTCGTTCTTCGCGAAGGACCTCCCCGAGGCCGTGACGGCCCACTACAGGGTGGACCGCGCGCCGGGCAGCTGGGGCGTCATCGGGAACTCGACGGGCGGTTACTGCGCGCTGAAGCTGGCGATGCACCACCCCCAGGTCTTCGCGGCGGGCGCCGGCCTGTCGGCGTACTATAAGGCGCCGATCGACCCGACCACCGGCGACCTCTTCCAGGGCGACAAGACCTTGCGCGACGAGGCCGACCTGCGGTGGTTCCTGAAGCACCGGCCCGCGCCGGGCACCTCGTTGCTCGTCACGAGCAGCAAGGTCGGAGAATCCAACTACAAGGCCACGCTGAAGTTCATCGAACAGGCGAAGGCGACGAACAAGACGCGGATCTCGTCGATCATCCTCGAAAGCGGCGGGCACAACTTCAACACCTGGCGGCGCGAGATCCCGCCGACGCTGGAGTGGATCAGCGGGCGGCTGAGCGGCCCGTGACGTCGGGCGACGGCAGCACCGACCATAAACGATCTTGATTCTTGTCGAATTCCGCGGCGGACCTGTTTGGTGATGCCCTGTGAGACTCCGGTACGGCTGTGTTTTTGCGGGGCGGGGCGCCAACATTCGCCTACGCGCGGTAAGTTTCTGGCCATGCCACGTGGACGTCACCGCCATTCCCCGCCTTTGCACAGGCTGCTGCCTCCTTCGGCGATCGCAGGCGTCTCCCTCGTCTGTGCCCTCGGCCCCTGGGTGTTCACGGAGCCAATGGTGCTCCGAGGTCTCGCCGCGGCCGCCGCGGTGACGGCGGTCCTCGGCGCGGTCGTCATGCGCCGCTGGGACATCCAGGCCGGCAAGCAGGTCGCCGACCTCACGCGCGCGCGTGCGAGCGACGAGTGGCGCTTCGAGGAACGCGTCGCCGAACTGGAGAGTGACCTCGACGAATCGCGTGAGCTGCGCGTGAAGCTCGAGCAGCGCCTGCGGGCCAAGCGCGCCGAACTGGCCGGCCTGCGCAATGAGCACGCGGCACTGCTGCGCCGCTACGCCACGGCCGAGACCGAGCGGGCGAGCGCCCTGGAAGGCCGGCGCCTGCTCGAGATAGAGACCACGGCACCGGCGCGCGCCCTGCCGCCCGCGCCGCGCGCCGAGGAGGCGCCCGGGACGGGCGCGGGCACGGCCGCCGTGCGGGAGGGCACCCCGGCCGGCACCGACGAGACGGAGACGCCGGCGAACGACACGCCGGAGACCGCGACCACCGAGGCCGGCGAGACCACCGAGATCTCCGCGGACGTCGAGGCCGGCGCGACCGCCAATCCTTCTACGGACGTCGAGGCCGCCGCGGACGAGCCGAAGGCTCCGGCGGCGTTCTCGCCCGCGGGCTCCCAGTTGTTCCTCCGCGCTCAGGCGGCGCTGGCCCGGTTCGACGGCGACGCGGTCCAGCAGCCGGCCGAGCCGTCGGCGCCGTCGGCGCCGTCGGCGCAGGTTCCGGACAGCGACGACCCCGCCGCCCAGGCGGAGCCCGGGCGGGCCGCCCGCGCCCAGACCGGTGGCGACGCGGAGGCCGCGCGGGAGGACGAGGTCGAGGGGAAGCCCGAGGCGGTCGACGAGCACACGCGCGCGGCCGCCCCCCAGACGGCCGCCGGGGAGAACGAGAACCCGGCGGAACAGGCCGCTGCCGAAGAGGCCGCCCGGTCGGAGAAGGCCGAGGACAAGGCCGAAGGCAAGACCGAGGACGCGGGCACGGACGCGGGCACCCCGGAGGAACCGGACGCGACGCACTCCCCGGAGGCCGGGCAGTCCGCCGTCTCCCTGGAGGCCGAGCGCTCCGTCGCCCCCCGGGCCGACACGACCGACACGACCGGCGCCCCCGCAGTCGACGCCGGTGCGCTCGTCCCGCGCCCCGGCGGTCCCGTGCCGCGCCCCTCCGGGCACTTCACCGTCCCGACCGCCGTGGCCGTCGTACCGGCCGCGCAGCCGGTGCGGCGTCCGGCGGCCGAGGGCGGGTTCGACTTCTTCGGTACGAAGCGGACGTCGGCGTCGGACGCGCTGGAGGCCGTGCAGAACGAGGACCTGGCCGACGTCGTGGGCCAGGAGGCGCTCGCGCTGCACAAGGCCGAGTCCGAGGCGGAGTTCAAGCCGGCGGACGAGGAAGCGCGTGGTGTCGGCCAGGTGATCGACCTGACCGCGCACGACGAGACCGAGCAGATCGACGTCCACGGGCTGCGCAGCGCCGCCTCCTGAACGCACCGGGTCCCCAGGGCTCGAATGCTTCATGGTCCCCGGAATCCGAACGCGCCGGGTCCCCAGGGACTGAACGCACCAAGTCCCCAGGACCTGAACGCACCAAGTCCCCAGGACCTGAACGCACCAAGTCCCCAGGACCTGAACGCTTCGTGGGCCCCGGGTCCTGAACGCACCGGGGGCCGCAGGACCTTGCTGCCGCACCTCCCCAGGGCCTGTCCCGCCGGCTTCCGTACGGCGGGGCGGGCCCTCTCGCGCGTCTACGCCATCCACCGGTCGGGCCGCGCGTCCCGACGCCCGGTCCGGGACCGCTCCGCCTGACCCCGCAGGAGCTCCGCGGCCTCCCGCGCGTCCCTCAGCCGCGCCGTCACCGTCTTGTCGGCCCCCGTGTCCACGTGCACGTCCGCGACGCTCCAGAACCGCTGCCACGGGCCCTGTGCGAGCCGCACGCTCTGCACCTTGGCGTGCGGCACGAGCGCCACGCTCCGTCGCAGCAAGCCGTGCCGCGCGACGAACACCGTGTCCGTGACGGCGATGCCGTAGCCGCGCCACCAGAAGGGGACGCAGCGCCCGGCGCGGCGCGGCGGCCGGGACAGCGCGGCCGTCGCCGGGACGGTCACTCCGGGCAGCACGCGCGCGATGACGGCTTCCGCGGCCGCGCGCGGGGCGACCGGCACGAGCACGGAGTTGGACGAGCCGGCCACGTCCAGCTCGATCCGCACCCAGCCCCGGCGCCGCCACAGCAGAGGCTCGACGACCCGGACGGTCTGCACGCGCCCGGGCGGCACCGTCTCGTGCGTGCGGTCCAGCAGACCGTGGTCGATGCGCAGCCCGTCCGGCGACTCGCCGACCGTCCAGTCGTACTCGCCGACGAACCGCCCCACGCTGCTCGCGCCCGCCGCGCCGAGCAGCGGCACGCCGGTCGCGAGGACCGTCCACACGCTGTGGGTGGCCAGCCACAGCACCGGTGGGACGACGAGCGCGGCGGCGAGCGCGCCCCAGGTCGCGCCGGTCAGCACCAGCGCGATCGCCAGCTCGCGCGCCGGTACGCGCAACAGCTCACGCGCCGGCGCTTCGCCGACCTCGTGCGCCGTCTCGGGCGCGAAGCCCGCCGCGCGCGCGAGCAGCTCGGCCCGCAGCGCGCGGGCCTCGGCCTCGCCGAGGAAGGCCAGCTCGTCCTTCTTGTCGGCGCCGACGACGTCGAGCCGCAGCTTCGCGACGCCCGCGATCCGCGCGAGCAGCGGCCGGGTGACGTCGATCGCCTGGATGCGTTCCAGCCGGATGTGCGCGGCGCGCCGGAACACCAGGCCGGTGCGGATGCGCAGTTCGCTGTCGGTGACCGCGAAGTGCGTGAACCACCAGGACAGGAACCCGTAGAGGGCGGCCGCCGGGACGATCACCGCGAGGGCGATCAGCAGTGTCGTCGTGGTCAGCCGGGCCAGGTGCTCCTGCGCCTGGTTGGGGTCGTGCGCCGCCCAGCCGACGAGCACCGCGACGGGCGCCCACGCCCGCCGGAACGGCGTCACGGGATGCAGCCGGCGCTCGGTGACGTCCCGCTCCGGGAGTCCGTCGCGTACGCCGTCGTCGACGCCCGGCGCTGTCACAGCCCCGCCGATCGGGCCTCGCCGAGCTCGGTGAGCCGATCCCGCAGCCGCTCCGCCTCGGCCGGGTCCAGGCCCGGGATCGTCGCGTCCGTCGCGGCCGCCGCGGTGTGCAGCTGGACGCTCGCCAGCCCGAAGTGCCGCTCGACGGGTCCGGAGGTCACCTCGACGAGCTGCATCCGCCCGTACGGCACGACCGTCTCCTCGCGCCACAGCACGCCGCGGCTGATCAGCAGGTCGTCGGCGCGCTCCGCGTACCGCCAGGAGCGCCAGTTGCGGCCCAGCATGACCCAGCCCCAGCCGATCCCCGCCAGTGGCAGCAGCGCGAACAGCGCCCACGCCGGGCCGGCGAGCAGGCTCAGCAGTACGCCGAGGCCGACGGCCGCCAGTCCCAGCCACACCACCAGCAGCAGCCGCCGCATCCGCAGCAGCCCCGGAGGCAGCCCGGTCCACCCGGGCCCCGCCCCCGTCGTCTCCACCCCAGCCGCGCTCCCCGTTTCCATACGGCCAGCGTACGTAGGAGAGACTGGGTCCATGACTCCTACGACGGAGACCACGGTCGGCATCGGCGGTGCCGCGGAGAGCACCGACATGGTGCTCAACATCGGCCCGCAGCACCCCTCCACGCACGGCGTGCTGCGGCTGAAGCTCGTGCTGGACGGCGAGCGCATCAGGCACGCGGAGCCCGTGATCGGCTACATGCACCGCGGCGCGGAGAAGCTGTTCGAGGCGCGCGACTACCGCCAGATCATCGTGCTGGCCAACCGCCACGACTGGCTCTCGGCCTTCTCCAACGAGCTGGGCGTGGTCCTCGGCGTGGAGCGCATGCTCGGCATGGAGGTCCCCGCGCGCGCGGTGTGGACGCGCACGCTCCTCGCCGAGCTGAACCGGGTCCTCAACCACCTGATGTTCCTGGGGTCGTATCCGCTGGAGCTGGGCGGCATCACGCCGGTCTTCTACGCCTTCCGCGAGCGCGAGGTGCTCCAGAACGTCATGGAGGAGGTCTCCGGCGGGCGCATGCACTACATGTTCAACCGCGTCGGCGGCCTCAAGGAGGACCTGCCGGCCGGATGGGCCTCCCGCGCGCGGGGCGCCGTCGCCGCCGTGCGCTCGCGCATGGACGTCTTCGACGACCTGGTGCTCGGCAACGAGATCTTCCGGGGGCGCACGCGCGGGGTGGGCACGCTCACCCCGCAGGCCGTCCACGCGTACGGCGTGAGCGGGCCGATCGCGCGCGCCTCGGGCGTCGACTTCGACCTGCGCCGCGACGAGCCCTACCTCGCCTACGGGGAACTGCAGGACACCCTGAAGGTGGTGACCCGGACCGAGGGCGACTGCCTCGCCCGCTTCGAGTGCCTCCTGGAGCAGACGCACAACGCGCTCGACCTCGCGGACGCCTGCCTGGACCGCCTCGCCGACCTCCCGCCCGGCCCGATCAACCAGCGGCTCCCCAAGGTCCTCAAGGCGCCCGAGGGCCACACGTACGCGTGGACCGAGAACCCTCTCGGCATCAACGGCTACTACCTCGTCAGCAAGGGCGAGAAGACCCCGTACCGGCTGAAGCTGCGCTCGGCCTCGTACAACAACATCCAGGCGCTCACCGAACTGCTGCCGGGCACGCTGGTCGCCGACATGGTGGCAATCCTGGGCTCGATGTTCTTCGTGGTCGGGGACATCGACAAGTAGAGCGACAAGTAGGGGGCGGCAACGGGTGCGCGGCGCGCCTGGGCAGGCGGGGCGCTTGGAGCCGACGGGGCGCCTGGGGCACGGCGCGCGGGGGCTGGCGCGCGGGGCGCCCGGGTGCTGCGGTGCGCCGGTCAGGCGGGCCGGGGCTCCGGACGGAACGGGTCGGGAATCCCGACCGGCTGGAGCAGCCATAGGAAGTCGCCGAGTCCGCCCGCGGCGGTGAGCTCGGCGGCCTCCCCGGCGCTCGCGAGGGCGCGTACGTAGGCCGGGGGGTTCGTGGAGGCGAGCGCGAGCGGGGGGCGCTCGCCTGAGACGCCGAGGGCGCGCAGGGCGGCGCGTTGGCTGAGCAGTCGCGCACCGGGGGGCGTGCACGCCGTCGCGCCCGCGCCCGTTCCCGCTTCCGCCCCCGCGCCCGCCCGCGTTCCTGCACCCGCCCGCGTTCCTGCTCCCGCCCGCGTTCCTGCTCCCGCGGTCCCGCCCGCGCCCGTTCCTGCTCCCGTCTCCGCGCCCGCCACGGCCTGCGCTCCCGTCTCCGTACCCGCCCCCGCCCCCGTCTGCGCCTGCGCTCCCGCCTCCGCGCACGCGTCCAGTGCCACGTGCGCCGTGATGTCGCACGAGCCGTCCGGCACGGGTGCCGTCTCGCGGCCCTCCCGGAAGCCGGTGAGCGTCCCGAACGGAGGGCGCGCACCGGCCGTGTGCGCGTAGTCCACGGCCACCGCGAGCCCCCGCGTCACACGCGAGACGGCCGACGCCCAGGCGAGGTCCCGGGGGAGCCCGATCTCCGCCCGCAGCCCTTGCTCCTCCGGCAGCGGCCACCAGCGCGCGAGCCACGCTGCGTCCGCGCCCGACACCGGCTCCCCGAGCCGCTCGGCGCCGTCCTCCCGGACGAGCACCCGCCGGGCCACGCCCGCGGAGTCCACCTCGGCGACCTCGACGGGCACGTTGTCCAGCCACTCGTTGGCGAACAGCAGCCCGGTCACCCGCGGCGGAGGTTCGGGCAGCCACACGATCCCGTCGGCGAGGCCCGGCGGGCGGGCGGCGATCTCGACGGCGTACGCGCGCGTGCGGGCGGCCACGTCGGAGGGGAGCGCGGCGAGCACGCCGGTCACCAGTTCGCCGCGGCCGGCGGCCACGTCGACGAAGTCGAGCGACTCGGGCCGCCCGAGCGCCTCGTCGACCCGGCACAGCAGCCCGGCCACGGCCCCGGCGAACAGCGGGGAAGCGTGCACGGACGTACGGAAGTGCCCGGCCGGGCCCTCGGGGCGCCGGTAGAAGCCGTCCGCTCCGTACAGGGCGGTCTCCGCCGCCGTCCGCCAGCCGCGCCACCCGCCGGGGTCCGTCACCTTCTCCACCACCTGGTCAGCCTATGCGCACGACCGATCACGGCCTCCACCTTGCGGAGTACGTCCGTCGGCCTCGGATCGGCCCTCCGGTTGACCCCTGCACGCATCGCGCTTCCCTACGCTGGGTTACGTGCAGCGCCTCTATGACTTCCTCCGCAGACACCCGACCGGGGTCGATGGCTTCTGGGCCCTCTTCCTGCTGGGTATCTCGCTCACGGCGGAGACGACACGGCAGGAGGCCACGGGCACGGACGCCCCGGCACTGGTCGTCCCGATCGTGCTCCTGTTGTGCCTGGTGATCGCGCTGCGCCGCCGCATGCCCGAGAAGATGCTGGTGCTGGCCGGCGCGCTCGGACTGGCGCAGCTGGTGCTGGACGTCCCGACCAGGGCGGCCGACTTCGCGATGCTCGTGATCGTCTACACCGTCGCGGCGACCGGCGCCCGCTGGGCCTCACGGCTCGCCCTGGCGATGGGCCTGTGCGCGGCGACCCTGGCACAGCTGCGCTGGCCGAGCGACCAGACGGGCGTGGCGGGCAACGTGGCGCTCGTCGTCTTCCAGACGGTGCCGTTCGCGCTCGCCTGGGTCCTCGGCGACTCCATACGCACCCGCCGCGCCTACTTCGCGCAGCTGGAGGAGCGCGCGGCGCGCCTGGAGAAGGAGCGCGAGGCCCAGGCGAAGGTCGCGGTCGCCGCCGAGCGCGCCCGGATCGCGCGCGAACTCCACGACGTCGTCGCGCACAACGTGTCGGTGATGGTGGTGCAGGCCGACGGCGCCGCCTACGTCCTCGACGCCGCCCCCGACCAGGCGAAGAAGGCACTGGAGACGATCTCCTCCACCGGCCGTCAGGCCCTGGCCGAGATGCGCCGCCTGCTGGGCGTGCTGCGCACCGGCGAGCACCAGGAGGGCGGCGAGTACGTGCCGCAGCCGGACGTCGAGCAGATCGAGGACCTCGTCGAGCAGTGCCGCGGCTCCGGCCTGCCCGTGGACTTCAAGATCGAGGGCACCCCGCGGCCACTGCCCAGCGGCGTCGAGCTCACCGCGTACCGCATCGTGCAGGAGGCGCTCACCAACACGCGCAAGCACGGCGGGCCGAACGCCGGCGCGAGCGTGCGCCTGGTCTACTTCGACGACGGCCTCGGCCTGCTCGTCGAGGACGACGGCAAGGGCGCCCCGCACGAGCTGTACGAGGAGGGCGGCCCCGACGGCCAGGGCCACGGCCTGATCGGCATGCGCGAACGGGTCGGCATGGTCGGCGGCACCCTGGACGCGGGCCCGCGCCCCGGCGGAGGATTCCGCATCAGCGCACTGCTCCCGCTCAAACCGGCGCACTGACGTCGACGCACGCCTCCTGTTGACACCTGTCACACCTGACACACTTTTGACGCCGCCGGCCACGGCACAGACCGAAACGGAAGAGGACCCGATGACGATCCGCGTGATGCTCGTCGACGACCAGGTGCTGCTGCGCACCGGGTTCCGGATGGTGCTCGCCGCCCAGCCGGACATGGAGGTCGTGGCGGAGGCGGGCGACGGTGTCGAGGCCCTCCAGGTGGTGCGGTCCACGGCGGTCGACGTGGTGCTGATGGACGTGCGCATGCCGAAGCTGGACGGCGTGGAGGCCACCCGGCGCATCTGCGCGGAGGCCGGTGCGCCGAAGGTGCTGATCCTGACCACCTTCGACCTCGACGAGTACGCCTTCTCCGCGCTGAAGGCGGGCGCCTCCGGCTTCATGCTCAAGGACGTGCCGCCCGGCGAGCTGCTCGCCGCCATCCGCTCCGTGCACAGCGGTGACGCGGTGGTCGCCCCCTCCACCACCCGCCGTCTCCTCGACCGGTTCGCGCCCATGCTGCCGAGCGCCGGCAGGGAGCCCCAGCACAAGGAGCTGGAGCGGCTCACCGAGCGGGAGCGCGAGGTCATGGTGCTGGTCGCCCAGGGTCTGTCCAACGGCGAGATCGCGGCCCGGCTGGTGCTGTCCGAGGCGACCGTCAAGACCCACGTGGGCCGCATCCTGACCAAGCTGGGGCTGCGGGACCGGGTGCAGGTGGTGGTCCTGGCGTACGAGACGGGTCTGGTGCGCGCCGGGGGGCACTGAACCGGGCCCACCCGGGCCCACGAGGGCCCACCCGGGGTTGGCCCTGCGGTCCTCGGTCAGCCCTGCGGTCCCCTGCCGGTCCCGCGGTCTCCGGTCGGTCTTGCGGTGCCCGGCTGGTACTGCGGCCCCCGGTCAGCCCTCCGATCCCTGCCGTCCGGGTCGAACCCGGGGAACGTCACCCGCGCGCGACCGGCGCCCACTAGGGTCTGCGCATGCTCCTGTGGATCAACGGCCCCTTCGGCGGCGGCAAGACACAGACGGCACACGAGATCCGGCGGCGCCTGCCCGGCAGCGTCGTCTGCGACCCCGAGCACGCAGGCTTCGGCCTGCGCCGGATGCTCCCGCCCGACCTCCGCGGCGCCCGCGGCGGGACGCCGCTGATCGAGGACTTCCAGGACCTGGTGTCCTGGCGGCAGGGCGTCGTCGAGGTGCTGGACCTCGCTCTGACCGAGCATGACGGCGTCGTGATCGTCCCCATGACCGTGACGCACTCCGGCTACTTCGACGAGACCGTCGGCCGGCTGCGCGCACTCGGCCACGACGTCCGCCACTTCACCCTCCTCGCGGAGCGGGAGACCGTTCTGAGGCGACTGCGCGAGCGTGGCCTCGGGCACCTCCTCCCGTACGCCGCGGGACGGAGGGCCGGGAGGAAGGCGGCCACGAAGAGGACGGGCGGCCGGAACGGCGGTCTCGGTCTCCGTCGTGAGAGCTGGGCCGTCAGGCAGCTCGACCACTGCCTGGAGCGGCTGCGCGAGCCGGAGTTCGCCGAGCACCTGTGGACGGACCACTCGACCGTGCCCAAGACGGCGGACCGCATCGCCGTCCTCGCCGGTCTGATGCTGCGGCCGAACACCGAGGGCGCGCTGCGGACACGGCTGCGGCAGGCGGGGGTCGGACTGCGGCACATCCGCTTCGACTGACGCCCGGCCGGCGGCGCGGTCCTGGAAGGTGTCCGCAACGTCTCGCATGGCCCGCGACGCCTGGTACGCGCTCCCGCCGCAGGCCCCGCCCTCCGGGCGGACGACGCGACTTCGCGCGCACCCCTAGCGGAGTATCCCTTCGAGGAAGTCGCTGCCCAGCCGGGCCACCACCGTCACGTCCAACTGGTGCAGCACGTACCGACCGCGCCGGCGGGTGGTGACCAGGCCCGCCTTCTTCAGGACGCCGAGGTGCCGGGATATCTCGGGCGCCGTCATGCCGTGCACCTGGGCCAGCTCGGTCGTGGTGTAGGTGCTGCGGGCCAGGAGGCGGCAGATCCGCATCCGTACGGGGTGGGAGAGCGCGGTCATGCGCAGCGTGAGCTGCTCGACCGAGGGCGGCGAGGCCAGCTCCGGCGAACCGACCGGGTAGTGCACCACCGGCTGCCAGCCGTACCGGTGCAGCACCATCAGGTGCGGCCAGCCGAGGCTCGTCGGGACGAACAACAGGCTCCCGTCCGCGGTGGCCGTGCGGCCCTCGACCAGTTTGTCCACGGTGATCCGCGCGGCGTGCTCGTCCAGCGTCACGGCGGAGGACACCGACGCGCACGCCTCCGCCAGACCCTTGCGGTGCAGCAGCTCCGTCTTGTGGCGGGCGTCCGCGGCCAGCGGGTGGCAGACCCGGGCCCACACGTCGGCGAAGAACGCCTCGTCGCAGTCCTGGAGGAACTGCCGCAGCCAGGCGCGCACATGGGGCGGGTCGTCGAGGAGCCGACGGGTGAAGCGCACCTGCCGGGGCCCGCGCGAGGCGGCCAGTTCCAGGGCGCGGCGGTGCAGGGCGGGGTCGGAGAGGACCCCCTGGCCCGGTAGGTCGTACCCGGGCGCGCAGGTGAACTCGAGGGCGGAATCGACGAACTGTTCGTCCGTCAGCTTGTCCAGGAGGTCCAGATCCTCGGCGAGGGTGGCGCCCGGCAGGGTGCCGGCGCCGGGGACGCCCGCGCAGGGCAGGAAGAGGTCGGAGAACGTCGTCCGCCACAGGAAGTCGGCGTCGCACATCCGGTCGGCCAGATGGGAGTCGAGGCGCGCGGTCACGCTCGTGACCCAGCCCTGCAGGCCGGGGTGGTGCCCCGGCTCGGACAGCGCGTGCAGCGCCATGCCGAGTTCGGCCAGGGGAGAGGGGACGATCGCGACCCTCTCCGGCCGCAGCCCCGCGATGTCGATGCTCACGCTCATGCCCTCATGGTGCACGCCGCCACCGACAACGCCGTCCTCGATTGACGGCCGCCGTCAATCGACGCGACGCGGCGCACCGGCCCGGCGCACGCTGAGGACACCCAAGGCGACCGCGGAGCCTTCCGGATCCCCGTTCCCACGTCCTGAAGAGGCACCGGCCATGAGCATCACCCAGCAGTACGCCCTCGACGTCCACCGTGCCCGGAGGCACGGCGAGCCCCTCCCGCCCGCGCCAGGCGCCCACGACTGGCAGGTCGTACGCGAAGTGCGCGACCACCACCGGTTCCGCGCGGTCCTCACCGGCCGTCCGGCCCACGGGCGGATACGGCGGGCCCTGCGCCGGCTGCCGCACCCGCGCCCCCGCTCCACCTGCTGAGCGCCCACCGTCACCCCCGCCGGTCACCGTCACACGCCGGTCACCCGTCCCGTGGTCAGCCGTGCACCTCGGTCACCCGTCCCGTGGTCAGCCGTGCACCTCGGTCACCCGTCCCGTGGTCAGCCGTGCACCTCGGTCACCCGCCCGGCGAAGTCGGCGACCGCCGCCCTCACGTCGTCCGCGGTCCACTCCAGGCCCGCGGCGCCGACGGTGACCTCGGTGAAGGACAGGCCGGGCCCGCCGCGGTCCCAGGCGGCGGCGAAGAGCATCGCCTTCGTCCGCTCGGCCTGGAGCGCCGCCGCTTCGGCGAGCACGTCCGCCTCGTACGGCAGCCAGACCTGGAACTCGTGGGTGTGCGGCACCTCCGGGTGCACCCGCGCCCACGGCAGGCCCGCCTCGGCGAACCCTTCGCGGAGCGCTGCCGCCACCACGCGCGCGTGGGCGACGTACTCCGGCAGCCTGGGCAGCTCACGCTCCAGACCGACGAGCGCCGACAGCGCCGTGGGGAACTGCTGGAAGACCATGCCGCCGTAGCGGTGCCGCCAGACCCGGGCCTCCTCGACCAGCGTCCTCGGGCCGGCGAGCGCGGCGCCGCCGAAGCCGCCGAGGGACTTGTAGAACGACACGTAGACGCTGTCGGCCAGGCCCGCGATCTCGTCCACGGGGCGGCCGAAGTGGACGGTGGACTCCCACAGGCGCGCGCCGTCGAAGTGCACCACCGCGTCACGCTCGCGCGCCGCCTCCACGACCTCCGTGAGGTCGTCCCAGGAGGGCAGCACGAAGCCCGCGTCCCGGAGGGGCAGTTCCAGCATGAGCGTCCCGAAGGGCTCCTCCAGGGCGCGCACCTCGTCGGCCGTGGGCAGCCGGGGCTCGCTCGTCACACGGACCGTACGCAGCCCGCTGACCGTACCGAGCGCCCCTCGTTCGTGCACCTCGGGATGGGCCAGCGCGTGCAGGGCGACGGCGGGGTTCCCGGTGCGCCCGGCCCAGCAGCGCAGGGCGACCTGCTGCGCCATCGTGCCCGTCGGGAAGAAGGCGGCCGCCTCCGTCCCCAGCAGCGCGGCGACCCGCTCCTCCAGGGCTCCCACCACCCCGTTGCCGTAGATGTCCGCGCGCTCGTCCAGGTCGTGGACCTCCGGGGCGGCGTCGTGCAGCAGCGCGAGCCGCTCGCGGAGCGTGCCCAGGAAGCCGGGGCGGACCAGGACGCGCTCCGCCTCCCGGAACGCCGCCGCCCGCCGCTCCCGCAGACGCTCCCGCGCCGACTGCTCCGCGCCCTCTTCCCCGCTCGATCCGCCGTCCCGAACGCTCACGTCCGCCGTCTCCGTCATGCTCCGGATCATGCCGTGCGCCGCGCGCCGGGCACACCCGTTTCCCGGCGACCACGGTCCCGCCTTACCGGACGGCCACGGATCCGCCGTCCCGGCCGCGGCCACAGTTCCGCCGTCCCTCAGCGGCGGCCACGGAGTCGTCGTTCCCGGCGGCAGATACGGGCGCGCCGTCCCCTCCGCGGCGGCCACGGATACGCCGCCCCCAGCGGCGGCCACGGATTCACGCCCCCCGCCCGGCAGCTACGAATCCGCCGTCCACCCGGGCGGCAGCCACGGATCCGCCGCCCCCCACCCCGCGGCGGCCACGGATTCACCGTCCCCAGGCGACCCACAGCCTGTGGACGACCGGACGCTCCGGGAGGCGATCGCGTTAACATGACGAGAAATCGTCCGGTACCCGGAGCGGACTGGAACGGGAAGGCCACCGTCGAGTGAGTACAAGCCAACAGCCAGATCCCAGGGACCGCCCGGCGCGGCTCGCCGTCGGCGTCGTCGGCGCCGGCCGCGTGGGCCCCGCGCTCGCCGCGTCCCTTCAGCTCGCCGGGCACCGTCCGGTCGCCGTCTCCGGCGTCTCCGACGCCTCCCGGCGGCGGGCCGCCCTGATGCTGCCCGACGTGCCGCTCGTTTCTCCCGCCGAGGTCCTCAGGCGCGCCGAACTGGTTCTGCTGACCGTCCCCGACGACACCCTGCCCGGCCTCGTCGAAGGCCTCGCCGAGACCGGCGCCGTACGGCCGGGGCAACTGCTCGTGCACACCTCCGGGCGGTACGGCGCGCGCGTCCTCGACCCCGCCCTGCGCGCGGGCGCGCTGCCGCTGGCCCTGCACCCGGCGATGACCTTCACCGGCACGCCGGTGGACGTGCAGCGCCTGGCCGGCTGCTCCTTCGGCGTCACCGCGCCCGACGAGCTGCGGCTGGCCGCCGAGGCCCTCGTCATCGAGATGGGCGGCGAACCGGAGTGGATCGCCGAGGAGAACCGGCCGCTCTACCACGCTGCCCTCGCCCTGGGCGCCAACCACCTGGTCACGCTGGTCGCCCAGTCCATGGAGCTGCTGCGCGCGGCCGGCGTCGAGGCCCCCGACCGGATGCTCGGCCCGCTGCTGGGCGCGGCCCTCGACAACGCGCTGCGCTCCGGCGACGCGGCGCTCACCGGCCCCGTGGCGCGCGGGGACGCGGGCACGGTCGCCGCGCACGTCTCCGAGCTGCGCAAGCACGCCCCGCAGGCCGTGGGCGGCTACCTGGCGATGGCCCGCGCCACCGCCGACCGCGCGCTCGCGCACGGGCTGCTCAAGCCCGAGCTCGCCGAGGACCTTCTCGGGGTACTCGCCAACGGGACCGACGGCGCCGAGGGAGATGCCGGATGACCACGACCCTGCTGCGCACCGCCGACGAACTGCACGCACGCACGCGTGCGGACCGCCGGGCCGTCGTGATGACGATGGGCGCCCTGCACGACGGCCACGCCACCCTCGTCCGCACCGCACGGGAGATCGCCGGGCCGGACGGCGAGGTCGTCGTCACGGTCTTCGTCAACCCGCTGCAGTTCGGCAAGGGCGAGGACCTCGACCGCTATCCGCGCACCCTGGACGCCGACGTCAAGCTCGCCGAGCAGGCCGGCGCGGACGTCGTGTTCGCCCCCTTCGTGGACGAGGTCTACCCGGGCGGCGAACCCCAGGTCCGCATCAGCGCGGGACCCATGGGGGAGCGCCTGGAGGGCGCCTCGCGCCCCGGCCACTTCGACGGCATGCTCACCGTCGTCGCCAAGCTGCTGCACCTCACCCGGCCCGACGTGGCCCTGTTCGGGCAGAAGGACGCCCAGCAGCTCGCCCTGATCCGCCGCATGGTGCGGGACCTGAACTTCGGCGTCGAGATCGTCGCCGTACCGACCGTGCGCGAGGACGACGGACTGGCCTTGTCCAGCCGCAACCGCTACCTCTCCCCGGCCGAGCGGCGCACCGCGCTCGCGCTGTCCCAGGCGCTGTTCGCGGGCCGCGACCGGCACGCCGCGCAAGAGGCGCTGCGGGCACGCGCGCGTGAGGTGCCCGCCACGCACGCGCGCGCCGAGGCCCTCAGCGCCATAGGGGAGTCCCGTGCCGCCGCCGACGCGCACGCCGTCGCCAAGGCCGTCCCCGGCAGCGCGGCGGCCGTCCGCGCCGCCGCCCGCCTCGTCCTCGACGAGGCCGCCCGGCTGAGCCCGCCGCTGGAGCTGGACTACCTCGCGCTCGTCGACCCGTCCGACTTCACCGAGATCGGGGACGACTTCACCGGCGAGGCCGTCCTCGCCGTCGCCGCCCGGGTCGGGACGACCCGGCTGATCGACAACCTTCCCCTCACCTTCGGAGCCGCCTCGTGACCAGCACAGGCATACGACTGCACGCGCCCGCGCCCGGGTGGTCCATCTCCGCGGACGTCGTGGTCGTCGGCTCCGGAGTCGCCGGCCTCACCGCCGCCCTGCGCTGCGAGGCCGCGGGCCTGACGACGGTCGTCGTCACCAAGGCCCGCCTGGACGACGGCTCCACCCGCTGGGCACAGGGCGGCATCGCCGCGGCCCTCGGCGAGGGCGACACCCCCGAGCAGCACCTGGACGACACCCTGGTGGCGGGCGCGGACCTGTGCGACGAGGGCGCGGTGCGCATCCTGGTCACCGAGGGCCCCGACGCCGTACGGCGCCTCATCGACACCGGCGCCCACTTCGACGAGTCCTCCGAGGGAGGACTGGAACTGACCCGTGAGGGCGGCCACCACCGGCGCCGCATCGCGCACGCCGGCGGCGACGCGACCGGCGCGGAGATCTCCCGCGCCCTCGTCGAGGCCGTACGCGCGCGTGGACT
Organism: Streptomyces sp. NPDC052016; assembly: GCF_044548445.1. Classification (NCBI taxonomy): domain Bacteria; kingdom Bacillati; phylum Actinomycetota; class Actinomycetes; order Kitasatosporales; family Streptomycetaceae; genus Streptomyces; species Streptomyces sp. NPDC052016. Next base: position 43,511 of record NZ_JBIUBX010000028.1, on the reverse strand, counting down.
GCGCACGATCGAGAACGCGCTCGTGCTGGACCTGCTCACGGACGCCGACGGCCGCACCGCCGGCGTCACCCTCCACGTCATGGGCGAGGGCCAGCACGACGGCGTGGGCGCCGTGCACGCCCCCGCGGTGGTCCTCGCGACCGGCGGCATGGGCCAGGTCTTCTCCGCCACCACCAACCCGTCGGTGTCCACGGGCGACGGCGTGGCGCTCGCGCTGCGCGCGGGAGCCGAGGTGAGCGACCTGGAGTTCGTCCAGTTCCACCCGACCGTGCTGTTCCTCGGTCCCGACGCGGAGGGCCAGCAGCCCCTCGTCTCCGAGGCGGTCCGCGGCGAGGGAGCCCACCTGGTCGACGCGGACGGCGTGCGCTTCATGCTCGGGCAGCACGAACTGGCCGAACTCGCCCCCCGCGACATCGTCGCCAAGGGCATCATGCGCCGCATGCAGGAGCAGGACGCCGAGCACATGTTCCTCGACGCCCGCCACTTCGGCGCCGACATGTGGGAGCACCGCTTCCCGACGATCCTGGCCGCCTGCCGCGCGAACGGCATCGACCCGGTCACCGAGCCCGTCCCGGTCGCCCCGGCCGCCCACTACGCCTCCGGAGGCGTGCGCACCGACTCCCACGGCCGGACGACCGTCCCGGGCCTGTACGCGTGCGGCGAGGTCGCGTGCACCGGCGTGCACGGCGCGAACCGGCTCGCCTCCAACTCCCTCCTCGAGGGCCTCGTCTACGCCGAGCGGATCGCCGCCGACATCGCGGCGAACCGGGCGGACGACGGCCTCCACGCGCGCGTGCCCGCACCGGTGGAGCACCCCGAGACCCCCGCGCACCCGCTCCTCGCCCCCGAGGCCCGCTTCGCCATCCAGCGGACCATGACCGAGGGCGCGGGCGTGCTGCGCTCCGCCGAGTCGCTGGAGAAGGCCGCCGACCAGCTCCAGCGGCTGCACGCCGAGGCCCGCGACGCCCTCGACGAGAACGGCAAGACCGCCGAGCCCGGCGTCGACACCTGGGAGGCCACCAACCTCCTGTGCGTGGCCCGCGTCCTGGTCGCCGCCGCGCGGCTGCGCGAGGAGACCCGCGGCTGCCACTGGCGCGAGGACCACGCCGAGCGCGACGACACCACCTGGCGCCGTCATATCGTCGTACGGCTGAATCCGGACCGGACGCTCGCCGTACACACCACCGATACCGCAGACTTCCCCCCGACCCGGCAGCACCAGCAGGAGCAGTGACAGAAGTGAGCACCCCCGAGGACCTTCCCCTCGTCCAGAACGGCGGCTGCGGCGACGGCTGTGCCTGTGGCGCCGACGCCGTAGCCGACGGCGACGAGGAGTACCTGGAGTGCGGGCTGGACCCCGCGCTCGCCCAGCTCCTGGCCGACGCGGGCCTCGACCCGCTGGAGGTCGAGGACATCGCCAACGTCGCCATCCAGGAGGACCTGGACCACGGCGTGGACGTGACGACCGTCGCGACCATCCCCGAGGACGCCGTCGCCACCGCCGACTTCACCGCGCGTGAGGCGGGCGTGGTGGCGGGCCTCAGAGTCGCCGAGGCGGTGATCTCGGTCGTCTGCTCGGACGAGTTCGAGGTCGAGCGGCACGTGGAGGACGGCGACCGCGTGGAGGCTGGCCAGAAGCTGCTGTCGGTCACCACGCGCACGCGTGACCTGCTCACCGCGGAGCGCAGCGCCCTCAACCTGATGTGCCGCCTGTCGGGCATCGCCACCGCCACGCGCGCGTGGGCGGATGTCCTGGAGGGCACCAAGGCCCGCGTGCGCGACACCAGGAAGACCACGCCGGGCCTGCGCGCCCTGGAGAAGTTCGCCGTCCGGTGCGGCGGCGGGGTCAACCACCGCATGTCGCTGTCCGACGCGGCCCTGGTCAAGGACAACCACGTGGTCGCCGCGGGCGGTGTCGCCAAGGCCTTCGAGGCCGTACGCGAGGCCTTCCCGGACGTGCCGATCGAGGTCGAGGTCGACACCCTGCACCAGCTCCGCGAGGTCGTGGACGCCGGCGCCGACCTGATCCTGCTGGACAACTTCACGCCCAACGAGTGCGCGGAGGCCGTCGGCATCGTCGGCGGGCGCGCGCTGCTGGAGGCGTCCGGCCGGCTGACCCTGGACAACGCCAAGGCGTACGCCGACACCGGCGTCGACTTCCTGGCCGTCGGAGCCCTGACCCACTCCTCGCCGATCCTCGACATCGGCCTGGACCTGCGAGCGGCGGAGTAGGCGGGAACCGGCCATGCTGCTGACGATCGACGTGGGGAACACGCACACGGTGCTCGGCCTGTTCGACGGTGAGGACATCGTCGAGCACTGGCGGATCTCGACGGACGCCCGCCGTACGGCCGACGAGCTCGCGGTGCTCCTCCAGGGCCTGATGGGCATGCACCCGCTCCTCGGGGTGGAGCTGGGCGACGGCATCGACGGCATCGCCATCTGCGCGACGGTCCCCTCGGTGCTGCACGAGCTGCGCGAGGTCACCCGTCGCCACTACGGCGACGTGCCGGCCGTACTCGTCGAACCCGGCGTGAAGACGGGCGTCCCCATCCTCTTCGACAACCCCAAGGAGGTCGGCGCCGACCGCATCATCAACGCGGTCGCGGCGAACGAGCTCTACGGCGGCCCCGCGATCGTCGTCGACTTCGGCACGGCGACGACGTTCGACGCGATCAGCGCGCGCGGGGAGTACGTCGGCGGCGTCATCGCCCCCGGCATCGAGATCTCGGTGGAGGCCCTGGGCATCAAGGCCGCCCAGCTCCGCAAGATCGAGGTGGCCCGCCCGCGCAGCGTGATCGGCAAGAACACGGTCGAGGCGATGCAGGCCGGCGTGATCTACGGCTTCGCGGGCCAGGTCGACGGGGTCGTGAGCCGCATGGCGCGCGAGCTCGCGGACGACCCGGACGACGTGACCGTGATCGCGACGGGCGGCCTGGCACCGATGGTGCTGGGCGAGTCCTCGGTGATCGACGAGCACGAGCCGTGGCTGACCCTGATCGGCCTGCGGCTCGTGTACGAGCGGAACGTGTCGCGTATGTGACGCGAGCGGGGTGCGTGATGCGCACCCCGCCCGCTACGGCACAGACGCCGGCGGTGCGCTTCCGCCCGGCACCGGGACAGGCGGGGCACGTCCTCCGGCCCGGCCGGCCTGCCAGGAGCGGCGAGTGGGCCGGAGCCCGAGAAACCCGGGCGTGGGCCGGCTCCTGAGCACCTGATGGGCCCACCCGTGTGACCAGGTGCGGGCCGACCGGCGGACATCGGCACGCCACACCCGCACCTTATGTCGAACTTGTCTGATTAGCGCGTACTGTCGCCGCATGCCCACGCCACACGGATCCCGCGGCGGCATGGCGTTCGGCGCGGAGGAGCTGCGTGTGCTCCGCCGCGCCCTCGCCCTCGCCCTCCACCCCGGCCACGCCTCGGCCGAGGACGTCCAGGACTGCCATCGCCTCGCCGAGTCCCTCGACGAGGCGATGCGTGAGGCCGCCCGGATGCGGGCCTTCCTGGTGGCCGACCTCGCCCGGTACCGCGCCGCACTCCCCGGCACCGCGGCCGGCTACCTCACGCTCCTCGCGGAGGTCCTGGGCGCCGGACACCGGCCCGATCCGGACGACCTCGCCGCCCTGCGCGCGCTGCGCGGCAATCCGACGGCCGCCGCCCTCCTGGCCCACTGCCAGGCCCTCGCCGAACAGGACGTACGCGCCCGTCTCGCGCGCCGTACGGCCCAGCACGGCACTCCCGCGACTCCCCTCGTCCCCGCGTCCCGCAAGCGCCTCACGGCGCTCCCCGGCGGCCTCTCCGGCGCCGCGGGGGAGGAGGCCGGGGAGCGCGTCGCCCTCACCGTCGGCGGCCCCGAGGAGAAGCCCGGGAGGACACCCGGAGAGAAGCCCGCCGCACCCCGCCCCGGTCCCGGTCCCGTCCCCGTGAAGCCCGCCGCTCCCGATCCCGGCCGCCGGCCCATCCCCACGCCGGGCGAGGTCTTCCCGCGCCGCAAGCCCGCCACGCCGCCCGCCCAGCCCGAGCAGGAGAGGCTCGCGGTCGGCTGAGGTTCCCGGTCGGGACTGCTGCGGCGCGCCGGCCCCGTCCCGACGTGGCTACCCGTCGGGGCGGCTGCGGCGCGCCGACCCCGTCCCTGCGTCCCGCCCCTCCGTGGCTACCCTGGACCCATGGACTACGTCTCCGCGCTCGTGCCCCCGTTCGTCATGGCCGTGCTCTTCATCGGTGTCATCAGGGTGATCGTGAAGACCCAGGGCGGGGCCAACAAGGCCAAGGAGGACGCGGCCGTCGACGCCGCCCTCGCGCGAGCGGAGGGCGCCCGCCAGGCCCCCGCACAGCACGACGCCTGACACCGCACGTCCCAGGGCGTACGGCTCCCGCCCGCGGAGCCGTACGCCCTTTTTGTTCATTTTTGATGATGAAAGTGCATGTCCGGCACGCCATCGACCGGATCTACCACTATTGTCTGAAGTGTGCCTCGCCCCTTGGGAGAACTCGAAGACGCGGTCATGACGCGGGTGTGGAAGTGGAACCGCCCGGTGACCGTTCGAGAAGTCCTGGAAGACCTTCAGCAGGAACGGTCCATCGCCTACACCACGGTGATGACCGTTTTGGACAATCTCCATCAGAAGGGCTGGGTGCGCCGTGAGGCGGAAGGCCGGGCCTATCGATATGAGGCGGTCTCCACCCGCGCCGCCTACGCCGCGGCCCTGATGAACGACGCCTGGGCGCAGAGCGACAACCCGGCCGCCGCTCTCGTCGCCTTCTTCGGGATGATGAGCGACGAACAGCGCGGGGCGCTGCGGGACGCCGTACGCATCGTCCAAGGTCCGGAATCATCCGAACCCGCACAAGCGGCGAGTGGCGGGGAGAACCCCGGCTCGGCAACGGAGACCGGCGGGCGATAGCGTCCGCACATGTCAGCACAGAGCCCCGAAGTCAGCGCTAAAGCCATCACCGTCCGCCGGGCCCGGACCAGCGATGTCCCCGCCGTACGCCGTCTCCTTGACGCGTACGTGCGTGACGGCATCCTGCTCGACAAAGCGACGGTGACGCTTTACGAGGACATCCAGGAGTTCTGGGTCGCCGAACGCGACGACAACGCCGAGGTGGTCGGCTGCGGCGCCCTGCACGTGATGTGGGAAGACCTCGCGGAAGTCCGCACACTCGCGGTGAAGCCCGGCCTGAAGGGCGCCGGCGTGGGGCACCAGTTGTTGGAGAAGTTGCTGCACACCGCCCGCTGGCTCGGCGTTCGGCGCGTTTTCTGCCTGACCTTCGAAGTGGACTTCTTCGGCAAGCACGGCTTCGTGGAGATCGGCGAGACACCCGTCGACACCGATGTCTACGCAGAGCTCCTGCGTTCCTATGACGAGGGCGTCGCGGAGTTCCTCGGACTCGAACGAGTGAAACCGAACACCTTGGGCAACAGCCGGATGCTTCTGCATCTGTGATCGTCGAGCCCTTTCCGGACCGACCGGCCTTGCCCGGGTTCCCTATGTCCGAAACGCGTACGTTTCCGGACGGAGGCCGGTCCGTGGGCCTCTCCCAGGGGTTTGTGTTTTTCCAGCAAAAGCGGTTTGCTTTCCGACGTACTGCAGTACTGCATATAACAAGGGCGGCGAAACGGCGGACGCCGCAGACCCCCGGCCCTCACGTTATCGATGAAAGGAAATCCGGTGGCACAGAAGGTTCAGGTCCTTCTTGTCGACGACCTCGACGGCGGCGAGGCGGACGAGACCGTGACGTTCGCGCTGGACGGCAAGACCTACGAGATCGATCTCACGACGGCCAATGCGGACAAGCTGCGCAGCCTTCTCGACCCCTATGTGAAGGGCGGTCGTCGTACCGGAGGCCGCGCTTCGGGCGGACGCGGAAAGACGCGCGCCGCTTCCGGCGGCAGCCAGGACACCGCGCAGATCCGCGCATGGGCGAAGGAGAACGGTTACGAGGTCAACGACCGTGGCCGCGTTCCCGCGTCCATTCGCGAGGCTTACGAGAAGGCCAACGCCTGAGCGCTCGCGCGCCGCAGCCGGACACGGTGACAATGCGTTGCCAGCGTGTCCACCCACCGCACCAGATCGGGGGCGCCCCCACCGCCCCCCAAGGCCGACACCGTCGGCAGCGAGGCCTCGACCTCTCGCCCGGCCTCGGGGGGCCGCACCCACACGGCGGCCCCCTGTGCAGGCCAGGGAGGCCGGGAACACTCCGGACCCGGAGGCAGGGGCGCCTCGATGACGCCGCCCGCTCCGACCGCCCTCAGATCCAGCGGCAGCGCCCCCCACTCCAGCCACCGCAGGATCCCCGGCAGCTCCTCCGCGCTCCCCGCGGCCACCAGCAGCCGCATCCGGTCCCCCTCTACGGCCACCGGAGAGCCCGGCGCCAGGCGCCTCAGCGCCGCGTGACCCGCCTCGGCCGGCACCTCCAGGACGTCGAAGCGCACCCCTACCGAAAGTCGTACCGGCTTCCCGGGCACCGTCGGCCACCCCAGTTCGTTCTCGTACCAGCCGCGGGTGCGGTCGGAGGGGCCGGCCGGATCGGGCGGCTCCGCCGGACCGGCCGGAGCGGCGGGATCGAGCACCCTTCGGGAGAGGGGAACCGTGGATGCCGGAGAAGCGGCCGCGGGAGAGGCCGGAGGGCCGACCGGCGGGACTGAGCCAACCATGCCGAGTGCAACCGCCCGGACACCCTTCAGGTCACGCACCGTGTTCACCCCAATGCGTGGCGTGGCGAAAAAGGGGGGCGCGGGGCGCATCCGGAGGCGCAAGGTTGTTCGCCCGTAGCGGAGGGAACCGGTGCACGCGGCATGGAGTGTCAGTCCCAGCGGGTAAGACATCCCTAGTGGGAGGGGGCGACACGCAGGAAAGGCGGCCTCGCGTTCGCCATCGGCGTAGTGATGGTGGGGGTAACTGCCTGGCCTGCGGGAACATCGTCTCGCACCATCGGGTTGGAGCAGATGTCGGCGTTAGCGGGGTCAGGAGGCCATCGACGGTGTCGGCAGTTGGAATGAGCGGTCCCCGCTTGCGGGACTAAGCTGCGGAAGGACAGGGAGGGGAAGTTCCCCCCACTGCCTGACCGCTCTGAGGAGCGATTAACGATGTTCGAGAGGTTCACCGACCGCGCGCGGCGGGTTGTCGTCCTGGCTCAGGAAGAAGCCCGGATGCTCAACCACAACTACATCGGCACCGAGCACATCCTCCTGGGCCTGATCCACGAGGGTGAGGGTGTCGCCGCCAAGGCCCTTGAGAGCCTCGGGATTTCGCTCGAGGCGGTCCGCCAGCAGGTGGAGGAGATCATCGGCCAGGGCCAGCAGGCCCCGTCCGGGCACATCCCCTTCACCCCCCGTGCCAAGAAGGTCCTGGAGCTGTCGCTCCGCGAGGCCCTTCAGCTGGGCCACAACTACATCGGCACGGAGCACATCCTGCTCGGCCTGATCCGTGAGGGCGAGGGCGTCGCCGCCCAGGTCCTGGTCAAGCTGGGCGCAGATCTGAACCGCGTGCGGCAGCAGGTGATCCAGCTGCTCTCCGGTTACCAGGGCAAGGAGACCGCCACCGCCGGCGGGCCTGCCGAGGGCACCCCCTCGACGTCCCTGGTCCTCGACCAGTTCGGCCGGAACCTCACCCAGGCCGCTCGTGAGTCCAAGCTCGACCCGGTAATCGGGCGCGAGAAGGAGATCGAGCGGGTCATGCAGGTGCTGTCCCGCCGTACCAAGAACAACCCGGTGCTGATCGGTGAGCCCGGCGTCGGCAAGACCGCCGTCGTCGAGGGCCTCGCCCAGGCCATCGTCAAGGGCGAGGTGCCCGAGACCCTCAAGGACAAGCACCTCTACACCCTGGACCTCGGCGCGCTGGTCGCCGGCTCCCGCTACCGCGGTGACTTCGAGGAGCGCCTGAAGAAGGTGCTCAAGGAGATCCGCACCCGCGGCGACATCATCCTGTTCATCGACGAGCTGCACACGCTGGTCGGTGCGGGTGCCGCCGAGGGCGCCATCGACGCGGCTTCCATCCTGAAGCCGATGCTGGCCCGCGGTGAGCTGCAGACCATCGGTGCGACCACCCTGGACGAGTACCGCAAGCACCTGGAGAAGGACGCGGCCCTGGAGCGCCGCTTCCAGCCCATCCAGGTCGCCGAGCCGTCCCTGCCGCACACGATCGAGATCCTCAAGGGTCTCCGTGACCGGTACGAGGCGCACCACCGCGTCTCCATCACCGACGAGGCGCTGGTCCAGGCCGCCACCCTGGCCGACCGGTACATCTCGGACCGCTTCCTGCCGGACAAGGCGATCGACCTGATCGACGAGGCCGGTTCCCGGATGCGCATCCGCCGGATGACCGCTCCGCCGGACCTCCGCGAGTTCGACGAGAAGATCGCCGGCGTCCGCCGTGACAAGGAGTCCGCGATCGACTCGCAGGACTTCGAGAAGGCCGCCTCCCTCCGCGACAAGGAGAAGCAGCTCCTGGCCGCCAAGGCCAAGCGGGAGAAGGAGTGGAAGGCCGGCGACATGGACGTCGTCGCCGAGGTCGACGGCGAGCTGATCGCCGAGGTCCTCGCCACGGCCACCGGCATCCCGGTCTTCAAGCTGACCGAGGAGGAGTCCAGCCGTCTGCTCCGCATGGAGGATGAGCTGCACAAGCGGGTCATCGGCCAGAACGACGCCGTCAAGGCGCTGTCGAAGGCGATCCGCCGTACCCGCGCGGGTCTGAAGGACCCCAAGCGTCCCGGTGGTTCGTTCATCTTCGCCGGCCCGTCCGGTGTCGGTAAGACCGAGCTGTCCAAGGCGCTCGCCGAGTTCCTCTTCGGTGACGAGGACGCGCTGATCTCCCTCGACATGTCGGAGTTCAGCGAGAAGCACACGGTGTCGCGTCTCTTCGGTTCGCCCCCCGGCTACGTGGGCTACGAAGAGGGCGGCCAGCTGACCGAGAAGGTCCGCCGCAAGCCGTTCTCCGTCGTCCTCTTCGACGAGGTGGAGAAGGCCCACCCGGACATCTTCAACTCGCTGCTGCAGATCCTGGAGGACGGTCGCCTGACCGACTCCCAGGGCCGGGTCGTGGACTTCAAGAACACGGTCATCATCATGACGACCAACCTCGGCACCCGGGACATCTCCAAGGGCTTCAACCTGGGCTTCGCGGCCTCGGGTGACACGAAGACCAACTACGAGCGCATGAAGAACAAGGTCTCGGACGAGCTCAAGCAGCACTTCCGGCCCGAGTTCCTCAACCGCGTCGACGACGTGGTCGTCTTCCCGCAGCTGACCCAGGCCGACATCCTCCGGATCGTCGACCTGATGATCGGCAAGGTGGACGAGCGCCTGAAGGACCGGGACATGGGCATCGAGCTCTCCCAGTCCGCCAAGGAGCTGCTCGCGAAGAAGGGTTACGACCCCGTGCTCGGTGCGCGTCCGCTGCGCCGCACCATCCAGCGCGAGATCGAGGACTCCCTCTCCGAGAAGATCCTCTTCGGCGAGCTGCGCCCCGGTCACATCGTGGTCGTGGACACCGAGGGCGACGGCGAGGCCGCCACCTTCACCTTCCGGGGTGAGGAGAAGTCGGCGCTTCCGGACGTCCCGCCGATCGAGCAGGCGGCCGGCGGTGCCGGGCCGAACCTGAGCAAGGACGCGTAGCCGTCACGGCCCCAGCGGGGCCACGTGAGAGGGGCCGGTGCTTTCGGGCACCGGCCCCTTTCGCATGCCTGAAAGGAGCCGCGACTACGACAACTGCCCGTCGTAATCCGGCAGCTTGAACGTCTTCTCGGCGTGGCCGCCCGACAGGTCGGTGGCGCTGTTGCCGATGTTCGCGATGATCGTGTAGCCCTTCTTCTCGATGTCGACGCGCTGAGCGGTCTTGTAGACGGCGACATCCTTGAACAGGTCCAGGAAGCCGCGGACGTAGAGCCCGGAGACCCGATAGCCGACGTTCCCGAGGTTGTAGTCGGTCACCCCGGCGATGATGCCCGGGCGGGCGGTGACGAAGAAGAGCGAGACGCCGTGCTCCTGGGCGTACTTGGCGACGTCCAGGACCGGCTTGTTGGCCGGCTGCGGGTAGCTGAAGCCGAAGTCGGTCTCCAGCGAGGTGTTGTCGATGTCGAGGACGATCGCCTGCTTCTCGCCGGGCTTCGTGGCGGCGATGCGCTGCTTCAGGTAGGGCAGGGCCTGGTTCATCACGGCCTGGCAGTCCGCCTGCCAGGTGGCGTAGTCGACGTCCTCCGCGGCGGCGGTGGCAGCGGCCGTGGCGACGGTGGAGGTGCCGGTGGACGTGCCGGTGGCCGGCGCGGCCTGGGCGCCGGCCGGGACGGTCATCGCGGCGACGGCCGCCGTGGCCGCGGCGGTGAGGGCGATGCGGCGCGTCCAGGTGCCTCTGCTCATGGTGTGGGGGTCCTCTCGCGTCCATGGCGCTGCGGATGTCGTGGGCATGCTCATCGAGATGCTCATCGAGGGGAATGGCTTGAGGGCAACCAGCGGGTTACTGGACGGTAGAGGAGCTTGAGAGCCCCGTCACACCCCCGTGCATGCATCGTGACGCGCGCCACAACCCGCAGTGGGGGCAAGGGAGTAGCCCCCGTCACATCGCGAAGTCCCTTGAGCGGGGTGGCTCGTGACGTGCCGCACAGGACCTACGTCACGTACTACACGGAGTAGTACTGAGGGCGATTCGGACAAAAGGGAATTGCGCCTCTGTTGCCGGCCAGGCCGCAGGCCCCCTGCGTGCTGCGGGGCCGAATCGGCGGAAAGAGCGGACTGTCAGGAAGTGTCGGTTTTGGGAGGGGAGTACTAGTTTCGGTCGTAGGTCACACGTTTGAGGCTTTGTGGGTGCTCGGGTTACCAAGGTGAGGCCCCATCCGGCGGACGTCCGAACGTCGGGTGGTTTTCTCTGTCACCGGCCCCCATGAGGTTTCGATGTTCCAGCGCGTCACGTTCCGTTCCGCCCGTACGTCCCTGCTCCGCTCCCGCGTGGCCGTCGGGGCCGCCGCCCTCGGCGCCTCGGTCGTGCTGGGGACCGGAGTGGCGTCCGCCGCCCAGCCCGCCGCTCAGCCCGCCGCCCAGCCCGCGGTGAAGGCCGCCGCCGCCACCTCCTGGGTCAAGCCGGTGGCGCACTACACGAAGTCCGCCAGCTTCCACCAGGCCGGCGCCATGTGGCAGTCCACCCACAGCGGGCAGGACTTCGCCGTCCCGAACGGCACCAAGGTCATGGCCGCGCACGGCGGCACCGTGGTCAAGGCCGGCGGCAACGGCGCCGGTGACGGTCCCGCCTACGGCAACGCCGTCGTCATCAAGCACGGCAACGGCACGTACTCGCAGTACGCCCACCTGTCGCGCGTCGACGTGAAGATCGGCCAGATCGTCAAGACCGGCCAGCGCATCGCCCTGTCCGGCAACACCGGCAACTCCAGCGGCCCGCACCTGCACTTCGAGATCCGTACGACCGCCAACTTCGGCTCGGCGATCGACCCGGTCTCCTTCCTGCGGGGCAAGGGCGTCAGCATCTGACCCGGCTCTGTCTCAGAGCCTCCGGCACGGCTCTGATCCAGCAGGGCGCCTGACACGGCTCTGGTGGGGCAGGACGCCGCCGGACGCGGCGGCCCCGCCCTGGGTCACGTGCCCTGGTGGGCCTGGGTGACCAGATCGACGGCGACCTCGAGGATGGCTTCGCGCTTCTCCTCGGGGTCGCCGTCGAGGTCGTGCAGGAAGTGCATGCCGGCGTGCAGCGTGATGAGGGCGCTGACGCAGCGGACCTGGTCGGCCAGGGGTGCGTCCGGGTCGATGATGATGTCCCGCAGGCCGCTCATACGGTCCTTGAAGGAGTCACCGATCCGCAGCTCCCGGACGGTCGCCTGGTTCTCCTGCATGAAGCGGAAGAGCGGGGCGGCGTCGGTGAGGATCTGGCTGTAGCGCCGAAGGATCTCCCGCTTGGTCTCCAGCGTGTGCGGCTGATCCTTGCCCCACTCGATCAGGTTCTCGATCGGCTTCGTCAGATCCGCGAAGATGCTGACGATGATCTCTTCCTTGGTCTTGAAGTGGTAGTACAGGGCCGCCTTGGTGACCTCCAGACGCTCCGCGATCTCGCGGAGTGAGGTCTTCTCGTAGCCCTGCTCGGCGAAGAGTGCGAGCGCCACGTCCTGGATGCGCTGGCGGGTGTTGCCGCGCCGCTGCTGCCTGGTGCCGTCCATGGTGACGTCCATCCTCGTACTCCGCGGGCTTCCGCGGAAATCCCGTGCCGTTCGGTAAGAAGAACTTACCTGCCGCCCGGCCGGAACTTACTTGACGCCCGGCTAGTTGCCGGTCTACTTTCCCAGCGTAGTGAACTAGCCGGTCGGCAAGTAAGTTGGCGGCCTGGGGGAGTGGGAACGATGGCGGACACAGCAACGGATGAGCCGGGCACCGGCACACCCGACGGACAGCCGAAGAACGTACGGGTCGTGATCCTCGCACTGATGATCACGATGATGCTCGCGATGCTCGACAACATGATCATCGGCACCGCGATGCCCACGATCGTGGGCGAACTCGGGGGCCTGGAGCACCTGTCGTGGGTGGTGACGTCATACACCCTCGCCACCGCCGCCTCCACACCTATCTGGGGCAAGCTCGGCGACATGTACGGGCGCAAGGGCGCCTTCCTGAACTCGATCGTGATCTTCCTGATCGGATCGGCGCTGAGCGGCATGGCCCAGGACATGGGCCAATTGATCGCCTTCCGCGCCGTGCAGGGCCTGGGCGCCGGCGGTCTGATGGTCGGTGTCATGGCGATCATCGGTGACCTGGTTCCGCCGCGGGAGCGCGGCAAGTACCAGGGCATGATGGCCGGCGTGATGGCCATCGCCATGATCGGCGGACCCCTCGTCGGCGGCACCATCACCGACCACTGGGGCTGGCGCTGGGCCTTCTACATCAACCTGCCGCTCGGCGTGGTCGCCCTGGCTCTCATCACCGCCGTCCTGCACCTGCCGAAGAAACGGTCCCAAGCGCGCATCGACTACCTGGGCGCCGCACTGCTCACCATCGGCATCACCTCCATCGTGCTCGTCACCACCTGGGGCGGCACGGAGTACGCCTGGGGCTCCGCGCGGATTCTGGAGCTGACCGGAATCGGCGTCGCCGCGCTGGTCGGGTTCGTCTTCTGGCAGACCAGGGCAGCCGAGCCGATCGTGCCCCTGCACATCTTCCGCAGCCGCAACTTCACGCTGATGTCCCTCATCGGCTTCATCACCGGCTTCGTGATGTTCGGCGCGACCCTCTTCCTGCCGCTGTACCAGCAGTCCGTGCAGGGCGCGTCCGCGACCAACTCCGGGCTGCTGCTCCTGCCGATGCTCGGCGCGATGCTCGTGACCTCGATGGTCGCGGGCCGGATCACCACCAGCAGCGGCCGCTACAAGGCCTTCCCGATCGTCGGTGGCGCCCTGATGATCGTCGGCCTCTACCTGCTGTCCACGATGGACACCGGTACCTCCCGCCTGACCTCCGGTGTCTACATGGCCGTCGTGGGCCTCGGCATGGGCTGCCTGATGCAGATCACCATGCTGGTCGCGCAGAACAGCGTGGAGATGAAGGACATGGGCGTCGCCTCCTCGTCGACCACCCTCTTCCGTACGCTCGGCTCCTCCTTCGGCGTCGCGATCATGGGTGCGCTGTTCAACAGTCGGGTCGAGGACGTGATGGCCGAGCGGGCCGGCGCACTGGGCTCGCAGGTCACCGAACAGTCCGCGCAGCTGGACGCGGCCAGCCTCGCCAAGCTGCCGGCGGCGGCCCGGGAGGCCTACCAGTACGCGGTGTCCGACGGCACCCACGCCGCCTTCCTCCTCGGCGCGGTGGTGGCCGTGATCGCGCTGGTGGCGGCCGTCTTCGTCAAGGAGGTGCCGCTGCGGGGAGCCGGCCCGAAGCCGGAGGGCGCCCCGGACGGCGCCGCCGCGTCGAAGGCCCCGGTGGTGGAGGCCGTCTGACCCGGTGACCAGGGGATGCCGCCGCCCGCCGGCAGGGGACGGCGGCAGGCCCGGAACCGCACATCGAAAGGCCCCCGGGGAGCGTCCGCCCCGGGGGCCTTCCGGAGGTGACGGGCCTGGTCGGGGCCGTGTCACCATCGACCCATGGACAAGACGCGGCAGTTGCGGCTGGCCAAGGACGCCATGGACCGCGACTGGTCCGACCCGGAGCTCGACCTGGACGCGGTGGCCGCCCACGCCGGCTACTCCCGCTACCACTTCGTCCGCGCCTTCAAGGAGACGTACGGCGAGACGCCCGGCCAGTATCTGACCCACCGCCGTATCGAGCGGGCCGAGGAGATGCTGCGCAGCGCCGACCTGTCGGTGACGGAGATCTGCCACCTCGTCGGTTTCAGCAGCCTCGGCACCTTCTCCACCCGCTTCAAGACCCGCACCGGGCTCACGCCCACCGAGTACCGGGCCACGCACGTCGGACGCGGGGCCGCGCTCATCCCCGGGTGCTACGCCATGCTGTGGGCCGGGGGCTTCCCCAGCGCAACATTGAGGAAGCGCCCCGCATCCGGCTCTGCCTACGGTGACGGACGGGAACCGAACCCATCCGACTCCGACGGGAGAGCAGAGCCATGATCAAGGGCCTGGGCATCACCACCGTGTGGACCTTCGACCAGCAGCGCACCAAGGCCTTTTTCACCGAGAAGCTCGGCTTCGAGGTGCGCACCGAGCTCGCCATGGGCGACATGCGCTGGGTCACCGTGGGGGCCAAGGACCAGCCGGACGTCGAACTGGCCCTGATGAGCCTGGACGGTCCGGGCCTCGACCCCGAGTCCTCCGAGGCGCTGAAGAAGCTGGTCGCCAAGGGGGTCATCGGTGCCGGTGCCTTCCGCACCGACGACTGCCGCGGAGACTACGAGACCTTCAGCGCGCGTGGTGTGGAGTTCGTCCAGGAGCCGCAGGAGCGCCCCTACGGCATCGAGGCGATCTTCCGTGACGACAACGGCAACTGGTACTCGCTGACCGAGCGCAGTGAGGAGCTCGACTTCTCGAAGGACTTCGGCTGAGGCTGCCGGCGCGGCGCGGCGCGGCGCCGCGCGCGGGGCTCCTACTGCCCCGGCAGCGGCAGCATCGGATAACTGCCCGTGTTCGTCGGCGCGTGCTCGGGCAGCCACAGGACGGCGACGGCGCCCTCGGCGGGTATGTGCTCCGGTGACGCGACGGGCCGTACGTTGCGGAAGGTCAGGCGGGCGCCGAGGACGCGGGCCTGGCCCGCGGCGATGGTGAGGCCGAGTCCGTGGCCGTGGCCGGCGCGGTCGCTGCTGCCGGTGCGGAAGCGGCTCGGGCCCTCGGCCAGCAGGTCCTCGGGGAAGCCGGGGCCGTGGTCGCGGACGCGGATGACCCGGCCCTCGACGGTGACCTCGACCGGCGGTTTGCCGTGCCGGGCCGCGTTCGCGAGCAGGTTGAACAGCACGCGCTCCAGGCGCCGGGGATCGGTGGTGACCATCGACTCGTGCACCACGCGGACCTCGACCTCCGGGTCCTTGGCCGCGACGCGCCGGCTGACGAACTCGCCCAGCAGGATGTCCTGCAACTCGGCGCGCTCCGAGGCCCCGTCGAGCCGGGCCACCTCCAGGACGTCCTCGACGAGGGTGCGCATGGCCTTCGCCCGGTCCAGGACCAGCTCCGTGGGCCTGCCCGGCGGCAGCAGCTCGGCGGCCGTGAGCAGTCCCGTCACGGGCGTCCGCAGCTCGTGCGCGATGTCGGCGGTGACCCGGCGCTCGGCGTCCAGCCGCTGCTGGAGCGCGTCGGTCATGGCGTCCACCGCGCTCGCCAGGTCGTCGGTCTCGTCGCGGACGATCCCGCCGATGGCTTCCCGTACCCGGACGTCCGTCTCGCCCTTGGCGACCTGGTTCGCCGCGGCGGCCGCCTTGCGCAGCCGGCGGGACAGCTGCCCGCCGATGAGCACACCGAGCGCGCTGCCGCCGAGGACGACCGCGATGGAGCCGATCACCAGGGCCTGGTCGAGGTCGTAGAGGATGTCGGTGCTGCGGTCGGTGAAGCCGGTGTGCAGGGAGAGCACATGGCCGTCCTTGACCGGTACGGCCGCCCAGATGTCCGGCGGGCCGCCGGCGCGGTCGGAGACGAAGGTGGCCCGGCGGCCCTCCGCGACCTTCTTCCGCAGCTCCGGCGGCAGGTTCGGGTCGTCGAGCTTGATGCTGGGGAAGTTGGTGCGCCCGGACGCCTCGTAGGTGCGCTGGGCGATCCGGACGCGCTCGTCCGCCAGGTCGCGCGCGTTGTCCAGCATGGACACCCGGGCCGCGTTGTGCACGACCAGGCTCAGGGCGACCGCCACCAGGGCGCCGACCAGCGCGATGGCCGCGCTCAGCTTCCACCGCAGGCCGGTGCGGATGCCCGCGCGCTCGACACGGGCCGGAACCAGGTGCCGCAACATCACCCGCATACCCCGTCCCGCTCAGGCCTTCAGCTTGTAGCCGAAGCCGCGGACCGTCTCGATGCGGTCCTGGCCGATCTTGGTCCGCAGCCGCTGCACATGGACGTCGACGACGCGGGTGTCCCCGCCCCAGCCGTAGTCCCACACGCGCTCCAGCAGCCTGTCCCGCGACAGGACCGTGCCCGGGGCCGAGGAGAACTCCAGCAGCAGGCGCATCTCGGTCGGGGTGAGCGCCACCGGCTGCCCGGCCCGGCGCACCTCCATGCCCTCGGTGTCGACCTCCAGGTCCCCGAAGGTGAGCACAGCGCCCGAGGCGTCGGCACCCGGCTCGCCCCGGTCCCCGCCGCCCGCGTGGCCGAAGCGGCGCAGGACCGCCCGGATCCGGGCGACCAGGACGGCGCCGTCGAACGGTTTGGTCACGTAGTCGTCGGCGCCCGCCTCCAGACCCAGGACGACGTCGATGGAGTCGGCGCGCGCGGAGAGCATGATCACCGGCACGGTGGACTCGTCGCGGATGCGCCGGCACAGGCTCACGCCGTCCAGGCCGGGCACCATGACGTCCAGCAACGCGATGTCGGGACGGTCGGCCCGGAACGCCTCCAGGCCGGACAGGCCGTCGGGCATCGCGGTGACCACGAAGCCGTCCCGCTCCAGGGCGAGCTGGGTGGCCTCGCGGATGACATCGTCGTCCTCGACGAACAGGACGTGGGTCTGGTCTGCCATCCCGGTGCTCTCAGTCCTCGTGGTGTCGGTCGTACGTCTGTGTCACAACTGCCGGATCGCTGGTGGATCACGGCCGTTCGCTGTCGGTTCGCTGTCGGTGCGCCCCTTCATGGGACGCGCGCAGCGCGTGGTGCGTTCACTCGTTCATCGGTCCGGGCGGCCCGAACGGTTCACGCGGGGCGAGATTCCTTCGCGAGCGGTTGGTCAGCCGCCCTCGGGCGCCGGCGTGGCGTCCTCGCCGGCGACGCTGCTGTAGTCGTTGTGCCAGCTGTACTCCTTGACGAAGCGGTCCGTGGCCCAGCGGTACGTGATCACGTTCTCGCCGGACGGGCTGGAGACCGCGTCGCCCTTCTCGTACACCTGCTGGGTGACCACGAGGTCGCCGCGGTCTATCTCCGCGTAGACCGGCGGTTCCTCCGCCTTGAACACGTTCGCGTACCGGCCGTCCGCCTCCCGGTACACGTACGAGCCGACACCGACCGCGTCGCCGCAGGTCAGCACGTTGACGACGATGTCGTCGCCGGAGCCGCCGGTGAGGTCGCCGTAGGACACGTCGACCGGGTACCTGTCCCCGGCGCACGGCTTCAGTCCGCGCTTGACCTCCGCGGAGACCGCGGGGTCGTCCTTGACGAGCCGGACGGCGTCCACGCGGGCGGGCGTGTCGGTCGGAGCGGCCGACGGAGAGGCCGTGGCGGCGCCCGCGACCGCGTCGGCGTGGGCGGGCCCCTCGTCACGGGCGCCCGTGCCGCCGGTGGCGCACGCGGACATGAAAAGGGCGAGGGCGGCGAGCACGACCGCCGCCGTGATCGCCGCCTGGATGGTGCCTCGGGCCGGTGTGGGCCCGGCCTCGGTCAGGCCGCCGCGCAACGCTCCCGCTCCTCACGCTCCAGCGCGCGTGCGTCCAGATCGCGGGCTTCCAGCTCCTCGCGGAGCCGGGCGAGCGCCCGGTGCAGCGTGCTCTTGACCGTTCCGGCCGACATGCCGAGGGCGGCGGCCGTCTCCTCCGTGGACATCTGCTCCCAGTGTCGCAGCACGACGACACTGCGCTGCTTCGGAGCAAGCACCTTCATCGCGTCCATCAGCAGAGCGCGGTCCGCGTGCTGCTCGGTGGAGTCGTCCACGGAGGCGTCCGGGAGCTGCTCGGTGGGGACTTCCTCCAGCTTGCGGGCACGCCACCACTCGGTCCGCGTATTGATCATGACCCGGCGCAGGTAGGCGTCGGCGAGCCGCTTGTCCGCGATGCCCTCCCAGCGGCCGTACGTCCGTGCCAGCGCCGTCTGGAGCAGGTCCTGCGCGTCGACCGGGTCCGGCACCAGTCGGCGGGCGCTGCGCAGCAGCGCGTCCTGCCGGGTACGGACGTACTCCTCGAACTCGAGCACCTCGCCCTGCGTCATGGTCAACCGCCTCCGTGTCCCCGTTCCGGCGGCTCTCGCCGCCGGTTCCTGCCTGTAGGTCTGTGGCCCTCGTGTCCCTGCCGGGCACGGGAACGAAGCTACGGAGGTGTTGTCACGGCACTGTCCGAGGGAGCCTGCGGCTAGCCCTCGGCTGTCCGTCGGTTGTGTAACGGACGCAGGTTCGGGGTAAGACCCTGCGCCGAATGATGCGTGTATGGGGTGGTTCGCACGGGCGGCGGGTGTGACGAAGGCTCGGCGTGAGCCGTGAGACCACCCGCGCGCCTGTGATGTGACGGTGTGCCGGCGGCCGTGCACGCCGGATCACAGCGGCCGTGTCGACCCGGTCGCGGCGGCCGTGTACGACGAGGTCGCGGTGACCTGTCGACCCGGTCGCGGCGACCGTGCGAGTCGGATCACGGTGGCCGTGTCGACCGGGTCCGGGCGGACGGTGTGTCAGGTCAGGGGCAGGCGGTACAGACCGCCGGGCAGCGGCTCCACCAGACCGTCCGCGACGAGACCGTCCAGGGCACGCGCCCGTTGCACCGGCTCGTGCCACACCCGGTCGAGGGCCACCTGCGGCACGGGCGCGTGCGCGTCCCGCAGCACGGCGAGCAGCTTGCCGCGTACCTGCCGGTCCGTACCGGCGTACGTCTGGCCCCGGCGCGGCGGACCGTCGTGCTCCGGCTTGCCGGCGAGCCGCCACGCGCACTGCGCGGCGATCGGGCAGTGGTGACAGGTCTCGTTCTTCGCCGTGCACACCAGTGCGCCGAGCTCCATGGACGCGGCGGCCCAGCGGGCGGCGGTCCTCTCGTCCTCGGGGAGCAGGGCGCGGGCCAGCTTGCGCTCGGCGGCCGTGGTGGCGTTCGGCGGGTACTGCACGCCGGTCACCGCGCGCGCGAAGACGCGGCGCACGTTGGTGTCCAGCACGGCGTGCCGCTGGCCGTAGGCGAACGAGGCGACGGCGGCGGCCGTGTACTCGCCGATGCCGGGCAGCGCCAGCAGCTGCCCGTGGTCCGAGGGCACGTCGCCGCCGTGCCGCTCCGTTATGGCCACCGCGGCGCCGTGCAGCCGCAGGGCACGGCGGGGGTAGCCGAGCCGGCCCCATGCGCGGACCGCCTCACCGGGGGCCTCGGCGGCCAGGTCGGCGGGGCGCGGCCAGCGCGCGAGCCACTGCTCGTAGACCGGCAGGACGCGGTTCACGGGCGTCTGCTGGAGCATGAACTCGCTGACCATCACGCCCCACGCGCCCGCCTCGGGGCGCCGCCAGGGCAGGTCGCGGGCGTGGTCGTCGAACCAGTCGATGACGGGGGAGTGCAGATGCGTGCCGGAGGGCTGCCCGGCAGGGGGTCGGTCGGTCGTCGCGGGGGGCGGCTGCTCGTCGAGGAGGGGGCCGGAGACGGCGTCGGCGTCGGCGGGGCTGCTGTGCGGGGGCTTCGTGGGCGCAGTCATGGCCCTTCGATCCTGCCATGCGGACCGGTGCACACGCGCGTACCGCCACCCGGCGGCGTGGGGCGCGGTGGCACCCTGGCGGGCGCGATTCCTGGCGACCCGTAGCTATGGCCAGAGGTGCAAGCGACGCGAATGCGAAAGATCAGGTTGGTCACGGACCGTGGCGACAGCCTCCGGATCGTCACGTCCTGCGACCGGCCGGGTGTGCCGCGCGGGCACAAGTCGGCGGCGGGGACGCCGTGTCCAGGATGATGATCCGGAAAAGTTGTGATCGTGGCGGCGGGTGGGGCCAGGGAACGCGGCGATCTCTCGTACAGTTTGCGCCGTGGGATCTCTGCGCAATCCGGTCGGGCCGCTTCCCTCCTCCATCTACTGGCGACGGAGGGTCGTACTGCTGTCTGTGGTCGCCCTGTTGGCGCTGCTGATCACCTGGATCGTCACCGCCGGCGGAGGTGGTGGGAAGAACGGCGCGGACGGGTCCAACGGCAAGAACCCCGCGCCCTCCATCACGCCGGGGCCGTCCGGATCCGGGCCCGCCATCAGCCAAAACCCGGGCGGGCGCGACGAGTCGGGCGACGAGGACTCCGGCGGGTCCGGTTCCGGCTCCGACACGGGATCGGGCGACGGCGCGGGGTCGGGCGACGCCGACGCGGGCAGCGGCGGCGGTTCGGCGGGGGCCGGTGGGTCCGGTGGGTCCGGCGGCTCGGGTGGCGGCTCCGTCGGCAGTGGTTCGTCCACGGCGCTGCCCGCGGGGACCACCTTGCCCAACTGCACCGCCAGCGTCGTCACGTTGAGCCTGCGCAGCGTTCGCAACACGTACGCGCCGGACCAGAAGCCCACGTTCCAACTGACCGCGAAGAACTCCTCCACCAGCGACTGCAAGGTCGATCTCGGGCCGGAGAACGCCGTTCTGACGATCACTCAGGCAGATGGTGAGGACGACTACTGGTCCTCCGCCGACTGTCCCAAGGTGTCCGGGAGCGTGCTGTACCGCGTGCCGGCGGGTGGCACCTTCACCTACACCCTCGTCTGGGACCGCAAGCCGAGCGCGCCGGAGTGCGCGACGCCTCCGGCGGGGGTGGCCGGCGCCGGGACGTACCTGGTGGAGGCGAAGGCGCCGGGGTTTGCGAAGGCGCAGACGTCGTTCGTGCTGGACAACGACTGAGGCACGGCCGGGAGCGGCAACCACTGCGACGGCAACCACTGCCACCGCGACGACTGCAACGGCAACCACTGCAACGCGGCCGGCAACGACCGAGGCGGGCGGATGCCGACCGGGCGGGCGACGAGGACTGGACCCCGGCCGGGAACGATCGAGGCGGGCCGATGCCGACCCGACGGGCCTGGAACGACCGAGTCGGACCGCGTCATGACCGACGGGCTGCGTCAGGGCTGACGGGATGCCCGGGGGGTGGCTGGTGCGGCGAGCCCGGCGCCTCCACGGGTCACGTCCGTCCTCACCCCTCGTTCAGACGTACCGCTCCAGGATCGAGGACTCCGCCAGCCGCGACAGTCCCTCGCGAACGCTGCGTGCCCGCGCCTCGCCCACGCCGTCCACCGTCTGGAGGTCGTCGACGCTCGCGGCGAGCAGCTTCTGCAGGCCCCCGAAGTGCTCCACCAGGCGGTCGATGATCGCGCCCGGCAGACGCGGGACCTTGGCCAGGAGGCGGAAGCCGCGGGGCGAGACCGCCGAGTCGAGGGCCTCGGGGGAGCCGGTGTACCCCAATGCGCGCGCCACCGTCGACAGTTCGAGGAGCTCGGCGTGGCTGAGGGCGTCCAGCTCGTACAGGGCCTCGTCGACCGTGCGGGAGCGCTTGGCCGTCGGCTCGGGGACGTAGTCCCGGACCACCAGGCTGCGCTCCGGTTCCACGCCCGCGATCAACTCGTCGAGCTGGAGGGCGAGAAGGCGGCCGTCGGTGCCCAGTTCGACCACGTATTCGGCGATTTCGGTGGCGATGCGACGCACCATCTCCAGGCGCTGCGCCACCGCGGAGACGTCCCGGACCGTCACCAGGTCCTCGATCTCCAGCGCCGACAGCGTCCCCGCGACCTCGTCCAGGCGGAGCTTGTAGCGCTCCAGGGTCGCCAGCGCCTGGTTGGCGCGGGACAGGATCGCCGCCGAGTCCTCCAGCACGCGGCGCTGGCCGTCGACGTAGAGCGCGATCAGGCGCATGGACTGGGAGACCGAGACGACGGGGAAACCGACCTGTTTGCTGACCCGGTCCGCCGTACGGTGCCGGGTGCCGGTCTCCTCGGTGGGGATCGTGGCGTCCGGCACGAACTGGACGCCCGCCCGGAGGATCTTCGACAGGTCGGAGGAGAGCACGATGCCGCCGTCGAGCTTGCACAGCTCGCGCAGGCGGGTGGCGGTGAACTCGACGTCCAGGACGAAGCCGCCCGTGCACATCGCCTCGACCGTCTTGTCGGAGCCCAGCACGATGAGCCCACCGGTGTTGCCGCGCAGCACCCGCTCGAGGCCGTCGCGCAGGGCCGTACCAGGAGCCACCGCACTGAGCGAGGCGCGCATCAGGCCGTCGGCACCGGAACTCCCACCGGACTTTCCGGGAGCTGCCGCCCGGTCGTTGGCTGCCACTGCACTCCTCCGGTCGCAGGTTCTGGGGCGTTCCCGTTTCGCGCACTCGGTTCGTACGGACGGGCGAGACCTGGGCAAAGTCTACCGGCGCTCCTCCTCGTCCCGTGGGGCGTCCCGGCGACGGGAGCGCGGCAGGACCCGCAGGGCGTCCCCCATGTCCGCGACTTCGAGGACCTTCATCCCGGGAGGGATCTTGCCGGGATCGCCCGGCACGAGGGCGTGTGTGAAGCCCAGGCGGTGGGCCTCGGCCAGCCTGCGCTGGACGCCCGTGACCCGTCTGACCTCGCCCGCGAGGCCCACCTCGCCGATCGCGACGAGGTTCTTGGGCAGGGGGGTGTCACTCGCCGCGGAGGCCAGCGCGAGGGCGATCGCGAGGTCCGCAGCGGGCTCGGACAGCTTCACCCCGCCGACCGTCGCGGAGTAGATGTCCCGCTTGCCGAGGGCGCTGATGCGGCCGCGCTGCTCCAGGACCGCCAGCATCATCGAGACCCGGGACGTCTCCAGACCGGACGTCGTCCGGCGGGGGGAGGGGATCTGCGAGTCGACCGTGAGCGCCTGCACCTCCGCGACCAGGGGGCGGCGGCCCTCGAGGGTGACCGTCAGGCAGGTGCCGGGGACCGGTTCGTCACGACGGGTCAGGAAAAGTCCGCTTGGGTCGGCAAGTCCCGTGATGCCCTCGTCGTGCAGTTCGAAGCAGCCGACCTCGTCGGTGGCGCCGTAGCGGTTCTTGACGCCTCGCACCAGGCGCAGGCGCGCGTGCCGGTCGCCCTCGAAGTGCAGGACGACGTCCACCAGGTGCTCCAGGAGACGCGGGCCGGCGATCGCGCCGTCCTTGGTGACGTGGCCCACGAGCAGCGTGGACATGCCGCGTTCCTTGGAGGCGCGGATCAGGGCGCCGGCGACCTCGCGGACCTGGGCCATGCCGCCGGGCGCCCCGTCGATCTCCGGGGACGCCACCGTCTGCACCGAGTCGAGGATCAGCAGCGACGGCTTCACCGCGTCCAAGTGGCCGAGGACGGCCGCCAGATCGGTCTCCGCGGCGAGATACAGGTGGTCGTCGATGGCGCCGATGCGGTCGGCGCGCAGACGGACCTGGCTCGCCGACTCCTCGCCCGTGACGTACAGCGTGCGGTGCTCGTCGCTCGCGGACTTCGCGGCCACGTCCAGCAGCAGCGTGGACTTGCCGACGCCCGGCTCGCCGGCCAGCAGGACGACCGCGCCGGGGACCAGCCCGCCGCCGAGGACGCGGTCCAGCTCGGGCACGCCGGTGGGGCGGGCGGTGGCCTGACGGCCGTCGACCTGGCCGATGGGCAGGGCGGAGGTGGTGACGCGCCCCGGCGTCGTCGTACGGACCGCGGGCGCGCCGTACTCCTCGATCGTGCCCCAGGCCTGGCATTCGGGGCAGCGGCCGAGCCACTTGGCCGTCTGCCAGCCGCATTCCGTGCAGCGGTAGGACGGGCGGTCCTTGGTGGTCTTCGTACGGGCAGCCATGGGGGAAACCGTAACCGGCGGGACTGACAACGGGCCGCGCCCGTGGAGGAGCGTGGGCCGGTCCCGGCAGGGGACACACCGGGCCGGGGCGCCCGTCCGGGGCCACACCCCCTGCGAACCGGCCACCCCCGCCACGAACGGGCCACGGAACGCCTCGCTCCTGTCCCCTTATGAGGGATCGTTTCACCCGTACGGATTAAAAGGACTGAAGGGGGCAGAGCAGGCCGTTCCGCGACGCCTACGGTCGCACCGATGACGAGCAGCAGTCCGGAAACCTCGACCCGCACGACCGGCGCACACCGGGCGCACAGGGAGGCGCGCGACCGCGCTGCGGCGCGCACGCCGGCGCAACGGCCCCCCGCGCGCTACGAGCCGTACCTGGACGGCCTGTTCACCTACTGCCTGTCCGTCCTGTGCGACCACGACACGGCCACGGCGGCGCTCGCGGACGCCCTCGCGCTCGCCGAGCGGCGCGGGCAGCGCGTCCCGGACACCACCGCGGACCGCAGGGCCTGGCTGTACGCGCTGGCCCGCTGGGCGTGCCTGCGCAAACTCGCCGAGGCCAAGCAGAAACGTCAGGCCACGCACGCGGCAGGCCGCAACGGCCACCGGGCCGGCGGCGCGAAGTCCGCCGGCCCGTCCGTGTCCGAGGAGGTCCAGGAGCGGCGGCGGCGCGAACTCGCCCTGCTCGCCTGGCCGGAGGCGGCCGGTACCGCCCCGGAGCAGCGCGAGGCGCTCGAACTCGCCGTACGCCACCAGCTCGCCGCCCACGAGGTCGCCGCCGTGCTCGGCATGGACCACGCCGCGGCCCGCGAGCTGCTCGCCTCCGCCGCCTGCGAGGTCGAGCGCACGCGCGCCGCCCTCGCCGTCGTCGAGACGGGCGGCTGCCCCGGTGTGGCCCGCCTCACCGGCGACCACCAGCTCGTGCTCAGCGCCGCCCTGCGCCGCGAACTCGTCCGGCACGTCGACGACTGTCCGCGCTGCCGGCGTGCCGCCGAACGCGCGGTCCCCGGCCGCTGGCCCGGCGCCGGGGTCACCCCCGCCGAGCTGCCCGTCCTGGCGGCGCCCCGCGCGGAGCTGCACAACGCCCTGGCGCGCCTCCCGCGCGCGCGGGGAGCGGCGGCACCCCGCTTCGACCGGCGGGGCTTCCCCATGGACCCCAAGGACCGCGCCGCCCGCCGGGACCGCTTCCGCGCGCGTGCCATCACGACGACCGTCGTCGCCACCGTCGTCGCCGCGCCCGTGCTCGCCCTGTGGGCCGCGTACCGGGGCACGCCGACCGCCGAGGCCGACGGCCGCTCGGCCACCGCCAGCGAGGCGCAGGGCCCCGACAGCCTCGACGGCGAGCCGACCGGCGGCTACCAGAACGCCGGGAACGCCAGCACCCGGCCCGGTTCCGGCCTCACCAAGGACGGCGAACCGGACGTCTCCGTCGAGGTCGTCAGCGTCACCGGACGCGGTGGGAACGGCGCCGGGAGCCTCTCCGTGACCGCCGCCAACAGCGGTGACACCACCCTGATCACCCTCACCGCCTCCTCGGACGCGGGGAAGCCGGTCCGCTGGTCGGCGACCACCGGGACCCCCTGGCTGTACCTGAGCCGCTCCACGGGCACGCTGGAGCCCGGCGAGTCGGTGACGATCAAGGTGTACGTCGACCACCTGCGGGAGCCCTCCGGCCCCTGGCACGCGCGCGTGGCGATCGCCCCCGCGGGCGCGGTCGTCTCCATCGACGGCTTCGGCACCGCGCCGGCCCCCACGAAACCGGGTCCCGGCACCCCCTCCGATCCACCCCCCTCGACGGACCCGGAGCCGACCCCCACCGGCTCGCCCTCCACCGGCCCCACACCGAGCACCCAGCCGACCTCGCCCGACCCGCAGCCCACACCCGGCGACCCGTCGCCGTCCGGCCCGGAGGATCCGGCGCAGCCGTCCGGGGACGCCGGCGACCCGCATCCCGCCACCGACTGAGCGTGCTGTCGGACCCGGCCCCGCACCCGCTGAGCGTGCTGTCGGACTCCGCCCCGCACCTGCAGGACGTGCCCTGGCGCCCGTCGTCCCGGAGGCCCCGCGGGCCGGTTCAGCGCCCCTCCGTGGCCCCGGGAGCCGGGCCCGGGTGCGCCGGAGCGTCAGTCGACCGGATCGACGGCATCGCCCTCGACGCCGCTACCACCGGGGGCACCGGGGCTGCCGGGACCGCCGGGGCCGACGGGACCGCCGGGACCCTCGGGACCGACCCCCGGATCCGCCGGGTGCGGCGCCAGCAACGGCAGCCGCGAGGCGAGCCGCTCCTCACACAGTTCGACCAGGCGGTCGTAACCGGCCTTGCCCATCAGCTCGGTCAGCTCCGCCCGGTAGGACACGTAGACCGGCTCCCCCGCGCCGTGCGCCGAGGTCGCCGACGTGCACCACCAGTGCAGGTCGTGGCCGCCCGGACCCCAGCCGCGGCGGTCGTACTCGCCGATCGACACCTGCAGCACGCGCGTGTCGTCGGGCCGGTCGATCCAGTCGTACGTACGCCGGATCGGCAACTGCCAGCAGACGTCCGGCTTGGTCTCCAGCGGCTCGCGGCCCTCCTTCAGGGCCAGGATGTGCAGCGAGCAGCCGGCGCCGCCCGCGAAGCCGGGGCGGTTCTGGAAGATGCACGAGCCGTTGAACGGGCGGGTCTGGCGGGAACCGTCCTCGTCCTCCGACACCCAGCCGCCGCGGGTGCCTTCGTCGTGGTGCTGCCAGATGTCGGGGGTGAGTCGCGCCACATGCTCGGCGACCCGCTTCTCGTCGTCCTCGTCGGAGAAGTGGGCACCCAGCGTGCAGCAGCCGTCGTCCGCGCGGCCCGCCTGGATGCCCTGGCAGCCGCTGCCGAAGATGCAGTTCCAGCGAGAGGTCAGCCATGTCAGATCGCAGCGGAACACCTGCTCGTCGTCCGCCGGATCAGGAAACTCCACCCACGCGCGCGCGAAGTCGAGGCCCTTCTCGTCCGCCGCGACCAGGGCCTTCGTCGACTTCTTCGATGACTTCATCTGCGAAGAACCTTTGGTGGATTTGGCCGTCTTGGGAGCCTTGTCGGCCTTTTCGTCCTTCGCCTTTTTCGTCTTTGGCACGCGTCCAGGGTAAGTCGACCGGGCCGTCTCTCAGCACGGTCTCAGGCTCCGCACGCGAGGCAGCGGACAGGGTGGCTGGCAGTAGCGTGCCCTACATGAGACTCGGTGTCCTCGACGTGGGATCGAACACGGTGCATCTGCTGGTGGTGGACGCGCATCCCGGCGCGTGCCCGCTGCCCGCGCACTCGCACAAGGCGGAGTTGCGCCTCGCCCAACTTCTCGACGGGAGCGGGGCGATCGGCTCCGAGGGCGTCGACAAACTGATCACGGTGATCCAGGAGGCTCTCCAGGCCGCCGAGGACAAGGGCGTCGAGGACGTGCTCCCGTTCGCGACCTCCGCGGTGCGTGAGGCCAGCAACGCCGACGACGTCCTCGCGCGCGTGCAGGCCGAGACCGGCGTCGAACTGCAGGTCCTCACCGGCGCGGAGGAGGCCCGGCTCACCTTCCTCGCCGCCCGCCGCTGGTTCGGCTGGTCCGCCGGCAAGCTGCTGGTCCTCGACATCGGCGGCGGCTCCCTGGAGATCGCGTACGGCATCGACGAGGAGCCCGACGCGGCCGTCTCCCTGCCGCTCGGCGCGGGCCGCCTCACGGCCGGCTGGCTGCCCGGCGATCCCCCCGACACCGAGGACATACGGGCCCTGCGCCGGCACGTGCGCGCGGAGATCGCCCGCACGGTCGGGGAGTTCAGCCGCTTCGGCGCCCCCGACCACGTCGTCGCCACGTCGAAGACCTTCAAGCAGCTCGCCCGCCTCGCCGGCGCCGCCCGCTCGGCCGACGGCCCGTACACCCAGCGCGAGCTCAAGCGGGAGTCCCTGGAGGCCTGGGTCCCGCGCCTGGCCGGCATGACCGTCGCCCAGCGCGCGGAGCTCCCCGGCGTCTCCGAGGGCCGCGCGGGCCAGCTCCTCGCCGGAGCGCTGGTCGCCGAGGGCGCCATGGACCTGTTCGACGTGGACACGCTGGAGATCTGCCCGTGGGCGCTGCGCGAGGGCGTGATCCTACGGCGGCTCGATCACCTGCCGACGGCCTGAGGCGCGGGCGCCGGAGCGGACTCCCGCGCGGGTTCCCGGGCGGGCTCGGCCACCGACCGGGCAGGCCCGGGAGCATGACCGTGGCAGGCGACCACCGGAACCGGTCATGACCGCCGCGGGCGGCCAAAGGGAGCCTGGTCATGACCGCCGCGGGCGGCCAAAGGGAGCCTGGTCATGACCGCCGCGGGCGGCCAACGGGAGCCTGGTCATGACCGCCGCGGGGGACCACGAGAGCCTGGTCATGACCGCCGCGGGCGGCCACGGGAACCCCGTCCCCGGTTCCGACGAAACGGCGACAGGGCGGCCCGGGGTGACGCCGGCGGGCTTCCCGGCTTCCCCACTGCCGACCCTGCTTTTGCGGGTCCGTGCTCGACCGGCCCTGCTACTACGGGTCCGTGCCCGGCCGGCCCCGGGTCCCGGCTCGGCCAGCCCTGCGGGCCCGGTCCGGCCGACCCGCCTTCGCGGGCCCGGTCCGGCCGAACCCGCCTTCGCGGGCCCGGTCCGGCCGAACCCGCCTTCGCGGGCCCGGTCCGGCCGAACCCGCCTTCGCGGACCGGTCCCGCCAGCCCCACCCCCGCCACCCTCGCCCCCGCGGTCGACGTCGGCGCGCACGTGAAGTACGCCACCCCCGCCCCCCACACGGCACCCCACCGAGCCCTCGCTCCGCCCCCCTCCCCACCAGGCCATCCGCGTGGCCGGTTCCCCCGCCCGCGCGGAGGCGGCACGGCGGCACGCTCCCCGGCGTGGAGCGCGGGACCGTACGCTGTCCTTCGTGGCAGAACCAGTGGTGCGCATCCCGGATGCGAAGGTCGCCCTGTCGACGGCCTCGGTCTATCCGGAGTCGACGGCGACGGCCTTCGAGATCGCCGCGCGCCTCGGGTACGACGGCGTCGAGG
Source organism: Streptomyces sp. NPDC052016 (assembly GCF_044548445.1). Classification (NCBI taxonomy): domain Bacteria; kingdom Bacillati; phylum Actinomycetota; class Actinomycetes; order Kitasatosporales; family Streptomycetaceae; genus Streptomyces; species Streptomyces sp. NPDC052016. The sequence continues at coordinate 14,461 of NZ_JBIUBX010000028.1, read as the reverse complement.
TCATGGTGTGGAACGACCCGGTCAGCCAGGACATCGACGCGCTGCGCCGGCTCAGCGACTACCACCAGGTCCCGATCCTGGCCGTCCACGCTCCCTGCCTGCTCATCACCCAGCGGGTGTGGTCGACCGACCCGTGGGTGAAGCTCCAGCGGGCGCGCGCCGCGGCCGACAAGCTCGGGGCGACCACGGTCGTCGTCCATCCGCCCTTCCGCTGGCAGCGGCAGTACGCGCGCGACTTCGTGCAGGGAATCTGGCGGATGGCGGACGAGACGGACGTACGGTTCGCCGTCGAGAACATGTACCCCTGGCGCTACCGCGACCGCGAGATGCTCGCGTACGCGCCGGACTGGGACGTGACCAAGGACGACTACCGGCACTTCACGATCGATCTCAGCCATGCCTCGACGGCCCGGACGGACGCGATCCACATGCTCGACCGCATGGGCGACCGCCTCGGGCACGTCCACCTGGCCGACGGGAACGGCTCCGCCAAGGACGAGCACCTCGTCCCCGGCCGCGGCTCCCAGCCCTGCGCCGAACTGCTGGAGCGCCTGGCGCTGAGCGGCTTCGACGGGCACGTCGTCATCGAGGTCAACACACGGCGCGCGATGTCCAGCGCCGAACGTGAGGCCGATCTCGCGGAGGCCCTGGCCTTCACGCGTCTGCACCTGGCCTCCGCGGTGAAGGTGCCCCGCCGGTGACCGACGCCGGTGCCCGCCGCCGCGGCCGCCCCCCGCGCGCCGAGTCCGCCGACACCCGCGACCGCATCCTCACCGCGGCCCGTGCCGAGTTCTCCGAGCGCGGCTACGAGAAGACCTCCGTACGGGGCATCGCGAAGGCCGCCGGGGTCGACTCGGCACTGGTCCACCACTACTTCGGCACCAAGGAACAGGTCTTCGCGGCGGCCGTCGAGGTCGCCTTCGCGCCCGCGCTGCACGCCCCGGAGACCGTGGCCGAGGGCCCCCTGGACGGCATCGGCGAGCGGCTGACCCGCTTCATCTTCGGTATCTGGGAGAACCCCACCACCCGTGCGCCCCTGCTGGCGATCGTCCGCTCGGCGGTCAACAACGAGACCGCCGCGGCCGTCTTCCGCCGCCTGGTCGCCTCGCAGCTGCTGCGCCGCATCGCCGTCCAGCTCGACCTGCCCGACGCGGAACTGCGCTCCGAGCTGGCGGCCGCGCAGCTGGTCGGCACGGCGATCCTGCGGTACGTGATCAAGCTGGAGCCGTTGGCGTCGGCGGACCTGGAGCAGATCGTCGCGCGGCTCGCGCCGGTGGTGCAGGGGCACCTCACCGGCCCCTGAGGCCCGCCGACCTGGCCCGATCGGCCTCGGCACCCGCCGGCCGCCGATCGCGTCCGCCCGTGAGGCCCACCGGCACCCACGAGACACGCGTCCCGCATTCCGGACACTCCGTCCCGCCCCCTGGATGAGCGGCGTACGCTCATTAACAGCCCTATCTGTCTGAAGGAGCGAGCGACGATGCCCGAGCTGAGGTCCCGCACAGTCACCCACGGCCGCAACATGGCGGGCGCCCGCGCCCTTATGCGCGCCTCCGGTGTACCCGGTGCGGACATCGGCCGGAAGCCGATCATCGCGGTCGCCAACAGCTTCACCGAGTTCGTGCCGGGCCACACGCACCTCCAGCCGGTCGGCCGGATCGTCAGCGAGGCGATCAGGGAGGCCGGCGGCATCCCGCGCGAGTTCAACACGATCGCCGTCGACGACGGCATCGCCATGGGCCACGGCGGCATGCTCTACAGCCTGCCCTCCCGCGACCTGATCGCGGACAGCGTGGAGTACATGGTCGAGGCGCACTGCGCCGACGCCCTGGTCTGCATCTCCAACTGCGACAAGATCACCCCGGGCATGCTGAACGCCGCCCTGCGGCTGAACATCCCCACGGTGTTCGTCTCCGGCGGCCCCATGGAGTCCGGCCGCGCCACCCTGGTCGACGGCACGGTCCGCACGCTCGACCTGGTCGACGCGATCTCCGACGCCGTGAACGACAAGATCTCGGACGAGGACATCCTCCGCATCGAGGAGAACGCCTGCCCGACCTGCGGCAGCTGTTCCGGCATGTTCACCGCCAACTCGATGAACTGCCTGACCGAGGCCATCGGCCTCTCCCTCCCCGGCAACGGCTCGGTCCTCGCCACCCACACCGCGCGCAAACAGCTGTACGTCGACGCCGCGCGCACGGTCATGGACCTCACCCGCCGCTACTACGAGCAGGACGACGAGACGGTCCTGCCGCGCAACATCGCCACCTTCTCCGCCTTCGAGAACGCGATGGCCCTGGACATCGCCATGGGCGGCTCGACCAACACGATCCTGCACCTGCTGGCGGCGGCGCAGGAGGCGGGCGTCCCCTTCGGCCTGAACGAGATCGACGCGGTCTCGCGCCGGGTGCCGTGCCTGGCCAAGGTGGCCCCGAACGTCGCCAAGAACCGCACGTACTACATGGAGGACGTGCACCGCGCCGGCGGCATCCCCGCCCTCCTCGGCGAACTGCACCGCGCGGGCCTGCTGAACGAGGACGTGCACGCCGTCCACAGCCCCTCCCTGGCGGACTGGCTGAAGACGTGGGACGTCCGCGGAGGCTCCCCGTCCCCCGAGGCCGTCGAGCTGTGGCACGCGGCCCCCGGCTGCGTCCGCTCCGCCGAGGCCTTCTCCCAGTCGGAGCGCTGGGAGGCGCTGGACGAGGACGCCGAGGGCGGCTGCATCCGCTCCGCCGAGCACGCGTACAGCAAGGACGGCGGCCTGGCGGTCCTCAAGGGCAACCTCGCCGTCGACGGCTGCGTGGTGAAGACGGCCGGCGTCGACGAGTCGATCTGGACCTTCGAGGGCCCGGCGGTCGTCTGCGAGTCGCAGGAGGACGCCGTCCAGAAGATCCTCACCCAGCAGGTCAAGGAAGGCGACGTCGTCGTCATCCGCTACGAGGGCCCCAAGGGCGGCCCCGGCATGCAGGAGATGCTCTACCCGACCTCGTACCTGAAGGGCCGCGGCCTCGGCAAGGCCTGCGCGCTGATCACGGACGGCCGCTTCTCCGGCGGCACCTCGGGCCTGTCCATCGGCCACGCCTCACCCGAGGCGGCCGCCGGCGGAACCATCGCCCTCGTCGAGGACGGCGACCGCATCCGCATCGACATCCCGAACCGCACGATCGAGTTGCTCGTCGACGACGCGGAACTCGCCCGCCGCGAGCGGTCGTTGAACGGCGTGTACGCCCCGCAGAACCGCGACCGCAAGGTCTCCGCCGCCCTGCGCGCCTACGCCGCGATGGCCACGAGCGCCGACAAGGGCGCGGTCCGCGACGTGTCCAAGCTGGGCTGACGACCGCGCCGAAGGGGCCGCCTCCGTCATCGGGGGCGGCCCCCTTCGCGTGTCGGGGCTGCGGGGCCGGGCCTCACCAGGCCGACGGGGTGCGTCCGTCGACGGCGAAGACCGTCCCGTCCGGCGCGCTCCCGTACACCCGCCCGTCCACCACGACCGGCGCGGGCTGGTTGGGCGTCACACGGTCGGAGTTCGCTCCCAGGCGAGCCGGAGTCTGCCCGAGGAGCCGACCGGTACGGGCGTCCACGGCGAGGAGCCGTCCGTCCGCCGCGACGACGTACACATGCCCGCCGTCGGCGACCGGCGCCGAACCGCGGCTGACGCCCGTCTCCAGGCTCCACACCCGCTCGCGCGCCGCCATGTCGACGGCCTCCAGCGAGCCGCCCGTGCCCAGCAGGTACACGACGTCCCCGTGCACACCGGCCGACGGGTCCTGGCGCGGCACCGGCAGCTCCACCCTGTGTTCCGACCCGGACTCGGGGTCGTAGCGCACGACGGCGTCGGTGAACCCGGTCGCGTTGTCGACCGACAGGAGGAAGACGGTCCCGTCGTGGCTGCCGACGGGCTCGAGCGTGCCGTCCAGCCGCGCCTCCCACCGCACGTCGCCGCTGCTCGGGTCCACGGCGGTGACCTCGGTCGTGCCCGAGCCGGAGACGCTCGTCGCGTACGCCGACGGGTCCCCGGCGAACGAGGAGAAGTACGGCGTGCCCTGCCCCGGCACCGCATTGCTCCAGGCGGCCTCGCCGGACGCGCCGTCCACGCCCGTGACCGTCCCGTCGGCGGAGGTGACCAGGAGCATGTCCCCGGCGGCGTGCAGCCCGCTGTGCTCGGGCATGTCCGCCTCCCAGCGCACCTCGCCCGAGGCCGGGTCGAGCCCCTCCAGACGCGATCCCTGGTCCGTCAGCGGCTGCACGAGGCCCCCGGCGAGCACCGGAGGCCCGCTCGGGCGCGACTCGGCGACGGCGTGCTTCCACACGAGAGCGCCGTCGGCCGGGTCGAGCGCGAAGACCGTCCCCGCCTGGGCGCACAACAGCTTCCCGGCTCCGTACGAGCACAAGGGAGCGCTCTGCGCGGCGGACACCGGCTCGGCCTCCCACGCCTCGAACGCGGCCGGCGCCGTCCGCGGGCTCGAGTCCTGGGCGGCGGGGGAGTCGCCGAGCCACCGGACCGAGGCGAACGTGCCCCCGGCGACCAGGCACAGCACCCCGGCCACCAGGGCCACCCGCCGCAACACGCTCCGCCGCGGCCGCCGCACCGCGTCCTCGCCGCCGGGAGACGCCACGGACCCCGCACCGTCACCTGCCGGGGCATCCGCCCCGGAGCTCGCCCCGGAACCCGAAGCCGGCTCCTCCGTCCGCGGCCCCGGTATGAACGCCTGCGTGTCGTACGAGGCCGCCACCGACCGCAGCTCCCGCATCAACTCGTCCGGCGTGGGCCGTTCCTCGGGCTCCTTGGCGAGACAGCGCAGCACCAGCGGTGCGAGGTTCTCCGGCACGCCGGTGAGATCGGGCTCGTCGTGCACCACCTGGTAGGCGACGACGTACGGACTGTCGGAGTCGAACGGCCCCCGCCCGGTCGCCGCGTGCACCAGCACGGACCCGAGCGCGAAGATGTCGGCGGCGGGCCCGACCTCCCGCGGGCGCCGGAACTGCTCGGGCGCCATGAACGGCGGCGTGCCGATCAACTTCCCCGTCTCGGTGCGCAGTTCGCTGTCCTTCGGGCGGGAGATGCCGAAGTCGATGACCTTCGGGCCGTCCTCGGCGAGGAGCACGTTGCTGGGCTTCAGATCCCGGTGCACCACGCCGACGCGGTGGATGTCGCGCAGCGCCTCCGCGAGTCCGGCCATCAGCCGCCGCAACTCGCCCGCGCCCATGGGCCCGTTCCGCTTCACGTGGTCCGAGAGTGTGGGGCCCGGAATGAACAGCGTCGCCATCCAGGGCCGTTCGGCCTCCGGGTCGGCGTCGACGACGGGCGCGGTGAAGGCACCGCTGACCCTGCGCGCGGCCGCCACCTCCTGCCGGAACCGCCCCCTGAACTCGGGGTCCCTGGCGAACTCCGCGTGTACGACCTTCACCGCGAGCTTCATGCCGGAGGTGCTGCGGGCCAGGTGGACCACGCCCATGCCACCCGAGCCCAGACAGGACTCCAGCGGGTAGTGGCCGGCGTACTCCGGAAGTTCCGCTTCCGCGCCCATGCCGGTGTTGCGCTGTGGCGCCATGGACCACCCCCGTGCTGTTTCGGCCGCGCCGGCGACGCACGGAGCCTAGTCGATGACTCGTACGAGACCGAGGCGACTTGCTAGCCTCCGCGTGCGAGTTGCGTACATGTGTTTCATCTCGTGATGCAGGGGAATCAACGAGGCCCCATGCCACGCATGGGTCCAACGGGGGAGGTTTTACATGTCTGTCGACCACGTGGAAGAGATCGAGAACGGTGACGAGGCCCAGGCCCTGACCACGGCCACCGCTGCGACGGTGCCCTACTACCCGGTCGCCCCGGGCGTCCGCCTGAACGTCCGCAGAGGCCCCGGCACCGGCTACAGCATCATCCGTGTCCTGCCCGAGGGCTCCAAGGTCGCGATCTACTGCCAGACGCCGGGCACGACCGTCAGCGGCCCGTACGGCACGTCGAACATCTGGGACAACATCGGCAACGGCGAGTACGTCGCGGACGCGTACGTGAGGACGGGCAGCGACGGTTACGTCGCCTCGCGCTGCGCCTGACACACCCCTTTGGGAGCCCGCCCCCGGCCGGCGTCATAATCGTCACGTGAGCGACGAAAACGGCACCCCGGACACCGTGGCGGGCTCCCCGGGCCGGGGCACCCCCGGCGGCCCCCGCCCCGAGCCCCTCCGCTTCTTCGGCACCACCTGGGTGCACCACGACGGCGGCTACACGCTCCGCCGCATCGCCGTGGCCGCCGGCTCGCTCCTCACCGCGGTCGCCTCCTGCCTCGTCCTGCGCTTCGCCTACCAGGGCCTGGCCCTGGCCGACACCGGCAGCTTCGTGACCCTGCTGGTCGTGGTGATGTTCGCGGTGTGCAGCGCACTGGCCTTCGGACACACCTGGGAGAGCTTCCGCAAGCGCCCCGACCCGGACCGCCAAGCCTCCCTGCGCGGCCTGCTGGCCATCGGCTTCGTCGGCGCTCTGCTCGCCTACTTCCTCCGCTCCCTCACCGAGGCCCCCGGCGAGCGACTCCACCGCCAGGAGTACGCAGCGGCCTGCACCCAACACGCACGCCGCACCACCCGCCGCACCGGCAACCCCTCCAAAAAACGCCGCCGCCCCTGAAACCCCACCTTCCCGCAGCAACTCCGACGACGTCCCACAGCAGCGGCTCGCCCGCATCCACCACACCCGCCGCCCGGGGAAGTCCCCCGGCAGCAGCGCCACGCACCCGACACGCCGGCGCCCCCGCCGTGCCGCGAAAGTGCTTCGGGCAGCAGTGACGGCCACCCCGCACGCGCGCGGCCGCCGCCTCGCGGAAGTGATCCCGGCAGCATCGACGGCCAGCCGCCCGCTCGCGCAGCCGCCGTCCCGCGGCCCGGCAGCGCCGTCCACCCCGCACCCTGCCGCAGTCGCCGTCCTGCGGAAGCGCCCCCGCCGCCCCGGCGGCCACCCGGCATGCTCCCGCACCCGCTGTACCCGGAAGCGCTCCCGGCCGCTCCGGCGGCCGCCCGGCATGCTCCCGCACCCGCTGTACCCGGAAACCCCCCGCCGCTCCGTCGGTCAACCCACCCATTCCCGCAGTCGCGCGCTCCCGGGAGTGGGGCGTGGCGGTGCGGCGCAGCCCGCCGCCTGGATGGTCCCAGTACCGGCGCACTGTGGCAGCGGGCAGAGGGGCACGACCCGCGGCGGGCTCGCCGCACCGCCACGACCCCGACCCACCCACCGGGGAGCCGGCGTCCGCCCAGGACAGCGCGCAGTGCTAGGACTCCACCCTCGCCCGCCGGGGAACCGGCCTCCCGCCCAGGACGGCGCACCGCCAGGACTCCGTCCCGCCCTGGGGCAGCCGGCGCCCACCAGACACCCGCCGCCCGCCCGCGACCGCGCCGCACCGCCGCGACTTCGCCCGCACCCCCCGCCCCACCCCGCCCGCCCCACGTCCGCCCGCCCGCACCCCCGCCGCACTCCCGCCCACGGCCACCTTCCCCTCCCCATCCACCCCCGTCACCATGACCCCATGACGGCTCACTCCCACACCGCCCGAGCCCACTCCTTCAACTCCGCCGCGGCCCAGTACGCCGCCAACCGCCCCTCCTACCCGACCGCCCTCCTCGACGCGGTCGAGGACATGGCCGGCCGCCCCCTCGCCGGCGCCCGTGTCGCCGACGTCGGCGCGGGCACCGGCATCGCGACCGCGCTCCTGCAAGCCCGCGGCGCCGACGTCCTCGCCGTCGAACCCGGCGACGGCATGGCGGCGCAGTTCCGCCGCACCCTCCCCGACGTGCCGATCGTCCGCGGGGACGGAAACCACCTCCCCCTCGCCACCGCCTCCCTCGACTTCCTCACCTATGCCCAGTCCTGGCACTGGACCGACCCGGTCCGCTCCGTCCCGGAGGCCCTGCGCGTGCTGCGCGCGGGCGGCGCCCTGGCACTGTGGTGGAACACGAGCGCGCTCGACGTGCCGTGGATCGAGGCGCAGATGGACCGGATCCAGCGTCACTTCGACATCGACGAGGACCTCGTCCTGAACGGCAACGGCACCCCCACCGCCCTCGCGGACACCGCCGGCCGCCTCGACTTCGCCCGCCGCCGGGTCCGCTGGAGCCGCCGCGTCCCCGTCGACACGCACCTGGCCAACATCGGCAGCCACTCGATCTTCCTCGTCCACGGAGAGGAGAGCGCCGCCGCCTTCCTCACCGAGGAGCGCCGCCACCTTCTGTCGCTCTTCCCCGACGGCGCCGTGGAGGAGACCTACGACGTCGAGCTCCTGCTCGCCACCTGCCCCTGACCACCTGGGCCCGGGTTCCCCCGACACGCCGAGACTCCGCCGTCCCCGCGCGGCGCCCAGATCTTGTGGACCGCGCACACGTGGTCCAGGTGTCGCAGCCCACTCAGCTCAAGCCGTACCTCAAACCCTGCAGAACCCGACGGGGGAGGGGGCGCCACTGGGCGGATGGACACGCAGGCAAGCGACCCGGACCGTGGCCCCTCCGGCACCGCCCCCTCCCGCGCGGCAGGACACCCGCGCCGCCCCCTCCCGCGCGGCAGCGCACCCGCACCGCCGCGCGCCGTGCCCCCACTTGACGCCACTCCGCCCCGGCGAGATTATTCATCGCATGATGAATTACGAGGGTTCAGGACCGTCAGGACCACCACCGGACACAGCGACCCGGACCGAGGCGACCCCGGCCGTCCACGCCTCCGCCCTCACCGTCGTCCGAGGCCCCCGCACCGTCCTGCGCTCCCTCGACTTCACCGTCCCCCGCGGCCAGATCACCGGCCTCCTCGGCCCCTCGGGATGCGGAAAGTCGACCCTGATGCGCGCGATCGTCGGCACCCAGGCCAAGGTCACCGGCACCCTGGACGTCCTCGGCCGCCCCGCGGGCGACCCCACCCTCCGCACCCGCATCGGCTACGTCACCCAGGCGCCCTCCGTCTACGACGACCTGACGGTCCGCCAGAACCTCGACTACTTCGCCGCGATCCTCCAACCGGGCCGCGCCGCAGCCGAACGCCGCCACGACGACGTCACCCGGGCCATCGCCGACGTCGACCTCACCAGCCACGCCGAGGCCCTCGCCGGCAACCTCTCCGGCGGCCAGCGCAGCCGCGTCTCCCTGGCCGTGGCCCTCCTGGGCACACCGGAACTCCTCGTCCTCGACGAACCGACCGTCGGCCTGGACCCCGTCCTCCGCCGAGACCTCTGGCAGCTCTTCCACGACATCGCGGCCACCCGCGGAGCGACCCTCCTCGTCTCCTCCCACGTCATGGACGAGGCCGAGCGCTGCCACCGCCTGCTGCTGATGCGCGAGGGCGAGATCCTCGCCGACGGCACCCCCGACGCCCTGCGCACCCGCACCGGGTCCGACACGGTCGAGGCGGCCTTCCTCCAGCTGGTCGACGAGGCGACCCAGGCCTCCCGCACCAAGGAGCAGACCCGATGAGCACACCGACGACCCCCGCCCCCACCACGCCCTTCAACCTCTTCCGCACCACCGCCACGGCAGCCCGCGTGCTCCGCCAACTCCGCCACGACCCACGCACGATCGCCCTGATGATCCTCATCCCGTGCGTGATGCTGTTCCTGCTCCGCTATGTCTTCGACGGCGCCCCCCGCACCTTCGACGGCATCGGCGCCTCCCTCCTCGGAATCTTCCCGCTGATCACGATGTTCCTGGTGACCTCCATCGCCACCCTCCGCGAACGCACCTCCGGCACCCTCGAACGCCTCCTCGCCCTCCCCCTCGGCAAAGCCGACCTGATCGCCGGCTACGCGCTCGCGTTCGGCGCCCTCGCCATCGTCCAGTCCGCCCTCGCCACCGGCCTCGCGGTCTGGTTCCTCGACCTGGACGTGACCGGCAGCCCCTGGCTCCTCCTCCTGGTGGCCCTCCTCGACGCCCTCCTCGGCACGGCCCTCGGCCTCTTCGTCTCCGCCTTCGCCGCCTCGGAATTCCAGGCCGTCCAGTTCATGCCGGCGGTGATCTTCCCCCAACTCCTCCTCTGCGGCCTGTTCACCCCACGCGACACCATGCACCCGGCCCTCGAAGCCCTCTCCGACGTCCTCCCCATGTCCTACGCCGTCGACGGCATGAACGAGGTCCTCAGGCACACGGACATGACCGCCGCCTTCATCCGCGACGTGCTGATCGTGGCGGGCTGCGCCCTTCTGGTCCTGGGCCTCGGCGCGGCGACCCTGCGACGCAGGACGACGTGAGCCGACGTCCCGCCCACCGGACACCCACCGCACCCCCGGGTCCCCCGATGCGAGGATGAGCGAGGACGACGCACACCTCCGGAGGACACCCCGCCATGACCCAGAAAGTCGCAGTCCTCGGCACCGGCAAGATCGGCGAAGCCCTGCTCAGCGGAATGCTCCGCGGCGGCTGGCCCCCCGCAGACCTCCTCGTCACCGCCCGCCGCGCCGACCGCGCCGAGGAACTCCGCACCCGCTACGGCGTCACCCCGGTCACCAACGCCGAAGCCGCCAAGACCGCGGACACCCTCATCCTCACGGTCAAACCGCAGGACATGGGCACCCTCCTCGACGAACTCGCCCCCCACGTGCCCGCCGGCCGCCTGGTCATCAGCGGAGCCGCCGGCATCACCACCTCCTTCATCGAGGACCGCCTCACCACCGGCGTCCCCGTCGTCCGCGTCATGACGAACACCCCCGCCCTCGTCGACGAGGCCATGTCCGTCATCTCCGCCGGCAGGCACGCCAGTGAGGCCGACCTCGCCCACGCCGAGGAGATCTTCGGCTCCGTCGGCAAGACCCTGCGCGTCCCCGAGTCCCAGCAGGACGCCTGCACCGCCCTCTCCGGCTCCGGCCCGGCGTACTTCTTCTACCTGGTCGAAGCCATGACCGACGCCGGCATCCTGCTCGGCCTCCCCCGCGACAAGGCCCACGACCTCATCGTCCAGTCCGCGATCGGCGCCGCCACGATGCTCCGCGACAGCGGCGAGCACCCCGTCAGACTTCGCGAGAACGTCACCTCGCCCGCCGGTACCACCATCAACGCCATCCGCGAACTCGAGAACCACGGCGTACGAGCGGCCCTCATCGCCGCCCTCGAAGCCGCCCGCGACCGCAGCCGCGAACTGGCCTCCGGCACCAAGGACTGACCCCCGCCGGGGGCGGTCACCTCGCTGCGTCCACCACCTCCCGAGTGGTCACCACCCGCGCGAAACCGCCCCCGTGCAACGACACCGCCGAGGCCTGCGCCACCTCCTCCGCACTCCGCCGCCAGCCGAACGGCCCCTCCAGGTCGAAGGTGTACGTGGCGTCATACGCCACCAGCACGTCGTACCCCAGGTTCCCGCCCATCCGCGCGGTCGTCTCCACGCACATGTTGGTCTGGATCCCGGCCACCACGACCTGGGAGATCCCCTCCGCCTTCAACCAGGCGTCCAGATCCGGCGTGCCGTAGAAAGCCGAGTTGACGGTCTTCGTGACGAACAGCTCCGCCCCCGCCCCCTTGCCGCGCCGCTCCTCCACGTACTCCTTGAAGTCGTTCCCCTCGTACCCGGCACGCAGCGGCGACCCCGGCTTCGACGAGTCGTGCCGCACGAACACCACCGGCCGCTCCGTCGCCTGCCACACGTCGATGAGCCGAGCGATGTTGTCATCGGCCCCGGGGTTGTTCCGCGGCCCCCAGAAGCCGGCCTCCTCGAAGCCCTTCTGTACGTCCACAACCAGCAGCGCAGCGTTCTGTGACATCTCCATGCCGACGATCCTGCCGCCGGACCGGCACCCACCCCAGAGGACGGAAAGACAGCGATCGATGGTTTACTGCCAGGTGTGGAGGCACCCATGGAGACCCCGTACCACGTAGCCCTCGTGGCCTTCCCGGGCGTCCGCGCCTTCGACGTCTCCGTCATCACCGAGGTCTGGGGCGTCGACCGCACCGACCGCGGCGCCCCCGCCTTCGACCTGCGCCGCGTCGCGACCGACACCGCGCCCATCCCCATGCGCGGAGGGCTCGCCCTCCACCCCGACCGCACTCTGGCCTGGCTCCCCCACGCCGACCTGATCCTGATCCCCGGCCTCGACGACCACCTCACCCCCGCACCCGGCCCCGTCCTCGACGCCCTCCGCCACGCCCACGCCCGCGGCACCACCCTCGCCGCCCTCTGCGGCGGCGCCTTCACCCTCGCCCAGGCCGGCCTCCTCGACGGCCGCCGCGCGATCACCCACTGGAACCTCGTCGACCTCCTCCGCACCCACCACCCCGAGGTCACCGTCGTCCCCGACGCCCTCTTCATCGAGGACGACAACATCTGGACCGCGGCCGGCACCGCAGCCGGCATCGACCTCTGCCTCCACCTCGTCCGCACCGCACACGGTGCCGAGACAGCCGCCACCATCGCCCGCTCCATGGTCACCGCCCCCTTCCGCACGGGCACCCAAGCCCAGTTCATCGAGCGCCCCACGCCGCACACGGACCGCGACGCCGACACCCTCGCCACCGTCCGCGAGCACGCCCTGCGCCACCTCCACGAACCCATCACCGTCGCCGACCTCGCAGCCCACGCCGGCATGTCCCCCCGCAGCTTCACCCGCCACTTCACCGCGGAGACCGGCACCACCCCCCTCCGCTGGCTCCTCGACCAGCGCCTCGCCGCAGCCCAGAAACTCCTCGAACGCACCGACCTCCCCATGCCCGAGGTCGCCCGCCGCGCCGGCTTCGGCAGCGAGGTCACGATGCGCCAGCACTTCGCATCGCGCCTCGCCACCAGCCCACGCGCCTACCGCGCAGCGTTCAGCACGGGCTCCGCAACGGGCGGCAGCAGCCCGATCGCGCGATAGGCCGCATCCACCACCGGCCGGGCCATCGCCCGAGCCTTCTCCGCACCATCCCGCAGCACCCCCTCCACATACACAGGATCAGCGCACAACTCCTTGTGCCTGGCCTGCACGGGCCGTAGAACCTCCACCACAGCCTCGGCGGTGTCCTTCTTCAAAGACCCGTACGACTCATATACACCGCCCAAGGCCTCCGGGTTCCCACCCGTACACGCCGCGAGGATCTCCAGCAGATTCGCCACCCCGGGCCGCGCCTCCCGGTCGTACACGACCTCCCGCCCGCTGTCGGTCACGGCCCGCATGATCTTCTTCCGCACGGCGTCCGGCTCGTCCAGCAGATAGACGATCCCCGGCCCGAAGTCGTCGCTCTTCCCCATCTTCGACGTCGGCTCCTGCAGGTTCATCACCCGCGCGGCCACCGCCGGATGCGTGGCCCTCGGCACCACGAACGCCTGCCCGTACCGCTGGTTGAACCGCAGCGCCAGATCCCGGGCCAGCTCCACGTGCTGCGCCTGGTCGTCCCCCACAGGCACCTCGTCCGTCGCGTACGCCAGGATGTCCGCGGCCATCAGCACCGGATAGGTCAGCAGCGAGAGCCGCACACTCCCGCCGCGCCCACGCTCGCGTGCGGCCTTCTCCTTGTACTGGATCATCCGTCGCATCTCGCCGTCGGTGGCCACGCACTCCAGCAGGTACGACAGCCGCGCGTGCTCGTCCACGTGACTCTGCACGAACAGCGTGCACAGCTGCGGGTCCAGCCCCGCAGCCAGCAGCAGGGTGGCCGTCTGCCGGCTGAGGCGCCGCACGCGCGCCGGATCGTGATCGACGGTCAGCGCGTGCAGATCGACGACGCAGAACAACGCGTCCGCCCGGTGCTGGTCGACCGCGGCCCACTGCCGCATGGCCCCCAGGTAGTTCCCCAGCGTCAGGTGCCCGGTCGGCTTGACCCCACTGAAGACCCGCTTCATCTCTTCACCTCCTGGTCGAGGCCGCCGCACCCGGCCGGCCGCTCCTCAGGAGGGAGAAACAGAAACGGCCGCCGAGGCGGCGGCCGTTGAGCGCATACGCGAGTCGGGCCGCCGTCAGGCGGCCCACCACTGCTGGGTACACGTACGCGTGGACATGTCGTCCAGAGTACGCCTCCGGGATGCGTCCGGGGCGCGGGTTGACACACCCCGGTCGGATACGTAGTGTTCTCCGGGTTGTCCGATGTGAGCGCCGACCACGGTCGGTCCCCGGACAGCCATTCCGCAAGTACCAACCACTTCTCGACGAACAGTCGATACGTCTGTCGTCGCGTCGTCGGCATGTGTATTCGCGAAATGAGGAATCCGCGTTCGAAAGAACGAAGGCCTCGATTGGCTTCGGGAGCCGGGAATCCGCTAAAGTCTCACTCGTCGGAACGGCCGAAGGGCCGGGAGGACAACCCCCTCTGACGGGGAATCAGGGCCGAAAGGATCTGATAGAGTCGGAAACGCCGGAAAGGAAACCGCGAGAGCGGGGACCTGGAAAGCATCGAGGAAATCGGATCGAGAAAAGATCTGATAGAGTCGGAAACGCAAGACCGAAGGGAAGCGCCCGGAGGAAAGCCTGAGAGAGTCTCTCGGGTGAGTACAAAGGAAGCGTCCGTTCCTTGAGAACTCAACAGCGTGCCAAAA